>DATLBT010000099.1:0-2203 GCA_035526825.1 Verrucomicrobiia bacterium
ACCAATCCGCGCATCGTGCAGTCGCTCAACGACGACACGATCGTGTCTTCGGGCATCGCCGCCTTCCTGGCCGATGTCGGTGGCCGCCGCCAGCGCGTCTCGGTCCGCTACACCCATGTCTTTGCAAAGCAGGCCGATGGCCGCTGGCTGATCGTCGCCGAACACAACAGCATTCCGCCGCAGCCGGTGTCGACGGGATTGTAATGACGGACACGATGCACGGCGGCTGCGCTTGCGGGCGCATACGCTTCACGGCGGAGGTAGCCGGCGACGAGGCTTATCTGTGCCACTGCCGGATGTGCCAGCGCGCGAGCGGCAATGTCAGTCTCGCCATGATCGGGATCGAGCAGGCGAGCGTGCGCTGGAGCACGGAGCCCGACTGGTACCGCAGCTCAGCCATCGCGCAACGCCCGTTCTGCGCGACCTGCGGCACCTCGCTCGGTTTCCGTTACGACAAGGACACGACGCGAATGGACCTGGCCGTGGCGAGCTTCGACGATCCCGCCCGATTTCGTCCTACCGCGCACTTCGGTGCCGAGAGCGTACTCGAGGCGTGGATCGATACATCGCACCTTCCACGGACGCGTTGCGACGAACATGACAAGCTGGTGGAGCGCTGGAAGTCGGCTGGCGAGGAGCCGCGGTGAGCGCGCTTTCCACGCATCGCTGGACCGCTTCCGACGGGGTCGATCTGGTCTGGCACGAGATGGGGCAGGGTCGGCCGGTCGTCCTGCTTCACGGCCTGTTTTCCGACGCGCACGTCAACTGGGTCAAGTTCGGCCACGCCGCCAAGCTCGCCGCCGCCGGGATGAGGGCCATCATGCCCGACCTTCGCGCGCATGGGCAGAGCGCACGGCCGCATGATCCGGCAAATTACCCTGATGGGATTCTCGGCCGCGACCTGGCCGAACTGATCATTCAGCTCGGCGTCGCGGAATTCGACCTGGGTGGCTTCTCGCTCGGCTCGCGCACGGTCGTGCAGGGCGTCGGCGAGGGGCTCAAGCCCACGCGCGCGGTGCTCGCGGGAATGGGACTGGAGGGGCTCACCGGCTGGCTCGGGCGCAAGCATTTCTTCGTCGACGCCATTGCCAATTTCGACACCGCCACGCGCGGCGACCGCCACTGGATGGCGATCCAGTTCATGCGGACGATGAAGGTCGATCGGGTCGCCGCGTCGCTGTTGCTGCCGACCTTCACCGATGCTCATCCTGAATGGCTGCGGGCGTTCGACATGGACACGCTCGTGCTGTGCGGGACCGAGGACCAGGACAACGGCTCGGCGCCCAACCTCGTGGCCGCCCTGCCGCGCGCAACGCTCGGATCGGTGCCGGGAACGCACATGTCGAGCGTCACGCGCCCCGAGTTCGGAGACGCGCTGGCGGCGTTTCTCACGCCTTCTTGACGAGGCGCGTGCTTCGTCCCAACCCCTAGCGCAACGCGATCATCAGAATCGATACAGGAGACTTGTCTTGAAACTATTCGCTGCCTCGGTCTCGCTTGGCGCGCTGGCGCTTGCCAGCTGCGCGACCCAGCCCGTCGTCACGGCGCAAGCCCCGGTACTCGCCGCGCCCGAGCCCCAGGCCGCGCCTGCAAGCCAGGCGTCGGCGGACGAGTTCCCGCTGACGGTGGACGGCGCGCGCGCGTTCGTGGCCGCGGCTGAAACCGACCTCGCCGGCTTCAGCCAGATTGGTGCGCAGGCATCGTGGGTCAATGCGACCTACATCAACGACGACACCGATGCGCTCAATGCCTATTTCGGCACCATCGGGACCGAAAAGGGGGTCAAATATGCGCTGGCCGCGGCGCGCTATGCAGCGGTCCCCGGTCTGGACTTCGACACTCAGCGCAAGCTCAACATCCTGCGCGGTGCGCTGACGCTTGCGGCACCGCAGACGCCCGGCGCGGCCGCCGAGCTCAACACCATCGCGACGCGCCTGTCGTCGACCTACGGCAAGGGCCGCGCCACGCTTAACGGCAAGTCGATCACTGGCGACGATGTCGAGGCGGAGATGGGCACTAACCGTAACCCGGCGCAACTCGCCGAGATGTGGAAGAGCTGGCACGAGAATGTCGGCCGCCCGATGCGGAGCGACTATACGCGCATGGTCGAGATCGCCAACCAGGGCGCCAAGGAACTCGGCTATGCCGACTCCGGCGCCATGTGGCGTTCGCAATATGACATGACGCCCGAGCAGTTCGCGGC
>DATLBT010000100.1:0-17499 GCA_035526825.1 Verrucomicrobiia bacterium
CGAACAACTGGTGAACCCGTTCGCGGCGCAAGTTGCGTTGTTCTCAGCGGTGGTGCACGCCGCGGCGCTGGCATAACAGGCCGACGACATCGCGATGTCGTTGGTGACCTCCTCCGAGGTCACCGTGTAGGCGGCGTGCGGAATTTGAGCCACCGCCGCATCGCCGGCCGCGCCACCCCCGGCGAGGGCCCTGAGCGCGGCGACGTTTGCGGCGGAATCGGACGTGATAGCGCCGTTCACGTTATTGCCGATGAAAATGACGATGGTCCGCGTGCAGGAGTCGTTCTCGGACAGGGGCGAGCGGAAGTTCGAGTAATTGGTGTCGTACGCCGCCGTGTCGGCGCGACCCGAATCGGTCCCGGCTCCGGCATTGGCCTGGTTGTCGCCCGCCAGGTAGTTGTAGACGTCCCACATCAGGTTGCCGTACGGGTTGCTGGACGAACGTTTTTCGCGGACGCCGTTGATATCTCCGTAGATCGTGTCCATGTGCGCGGAGACGATGGCCTTGTTGGTCGCGTTCAGCGGGCGGATGTGCGAGCGCACGTAGCCGAAGTCGGTGTCGCCCGACGAGCCGCCGGTGACGTATTCCATGATGCCGACGTTGATGTTGCTGTCGAGCTCGTTGATGACCTGCTTGATCGACGCGGCCTCGGACTGGCCCTGGGTCTCGCCGCCCGGCCAGCCTTGCGACTGGCGCGACCAGTTCGAGGTGTTGTCGAGCACGATCAGCACGTTCGGCGCGTTGAGGTTGCTGCCCTCGTCGACCGAGAAGATGTCGATGTCTTCCGGCGTTGCATTGAACGATGCAGTGGTCAGGACCGTGACGACGATCAAGGACAGCCAGCGAGAAAAACGGGCGGGGCGCATATGAATCTCCTACGTCGACGGCGCGGGCGGACAGAAAGAAGCAACGTTATTGATGCCGACCAGTACCGCGATGCCCTCGACCACGGTCATGTTGGCGTTGGTCACCGCATCGGACGCGCGGGCGCGCACTTCCCACAGGCTGTTGGCGCACAGCGAGCCGCCGCTGGCGCCGCCGGCAATGCCGAACTGGGTCTGGTCCACCTGTACCGTGCACTCGGAATCGCCGATGGTCGTGAAGTTGAGCGTCGAGTTCGGGATGTTCTGCGACTGGATGCAGGCCGGGTTCGGCGTCAGCGCGACGGTGATGTCGTTGGTGCCATCACCATTGGTGTCGAAGCAGCGCGTATTGGCGCCAGCGCACGGCGTCAGGAACACGGCGCCCGGCGCGTCGACGATGCGGCGCGTGCTGATGGCTTCCTGGATGGTGCTGTTGGCCGCGGTCAGCACCTCGCTGCGTTGCTGCATGTTGCCGATGATTTCCATCGACACCTTGCCGATGTTGAAGCTGGCCACGGCCATGATGGTCATCAGCGCGAGCATGATCAGGCCGACGACCAGCGCCATGCCGGCCTGGTGATTGAGCTTGCCCATCATTCCCTCCGTCCCGAAACGTTGTTGAGGCGCACCGCCGACTGGTAGACGTGGCGCTTGTAACCATCGCGGAACGCATCGCAGGTGCCGTTGTTATCCGGGTCGTACGCACACTGGGCGGCGCCGTCATCGTTCAGGCCCAGCGAGTAGATCTTCTTGTCGTCGTGATCGCGCGTCTTCTCGGGATTGCGCGCGAGCACGCTGACCTTGACCGACACCACGTTGGCCCAGTTCTGGTTGCAGTCGCCGGCGCAGGCCGCCACGGGCGTGCCAACCGCAGCAGGGTTGAACTCGTCGGGATCCGCCGTGAACATGTCGGGCGCGCCATCCGGTGTGGTGGCGGGACCGCCCGCGCCGTACGCGTCGATGCCGTATTCGATCTGCAGGTTTTCGATGCCATTGGCCAGCGAATAGAGGCGGTAGCGCGCCGTGCCGCCTTCGCCGATGAGTTCCGCGCGCTTCAGTGTCGGAATGCCATCACCGGCTTCGTCGTTGTTGGCGACGAAATACAGGTGCACGAAAAACTGGCGCATGTCCGCCAGCGTCGTGCAGTTGCGCGCCGTGCGATTGAGGTTGCCGGAGCCGACCGTGTCGAGCCGGTAATGCGGACCGTTCGGATGCGCAGCGGCGATGGTGTTGAGCTGGGCCTCGCACATGGAGGCCTGGAAATAGAAAGCGCCCGACTGATCCGGACAGTTGGTGCTGCCGCGCACGCAGGTGCTGGCGCGGCGCACCACCAGGATGTCGGTTCCCGCCTTGTAGTCGGCCAGCAGGTTGGTGCCCCCCTGCACGCAGGTCACGTCGGTTGCGCCGTCGGGTTTCAGCCGGCTGTTGTCGTAGCCGAGCACATGCATCAGCATCACCGCGTTGAGGCCGGTCGCGGTGGTGACGCAGGGGTCCGGTTTCTTGGTGGCCGGCAGCGTCAGTGGCTCGGTCAGGATGTTGAAGGTGGAAAGATACCCGGCGAGTTGCAGGTCGTCGGTCAGCGCCATCACGGCGTAGCGCCCATTCTCGATCTGCTGGTTGGCGCGTTCGATCTCGAGACGCGCCCGGCTGTTGCTGACGAAGGTAGCGGTCAGGGCGGCGAGGATCACCATGGACACGGTGATCGCGATCATGAATTCGATCAGCGAGAAACCGGCGACGGGATTCGTGCGTTTGGTGCGCATGTCAGTTGCAGTCATTCAAGCCGATGATGGTCTGTCCCGTCACGGCGCGGCGGTAGCCGGTTCCGCCGTACTGCGCGGCCGTCCCGCAAAGCACGGGCGGCTCGACGGTCCGCGTCATGCCCTGCCACACCACGGTCACCTGGTAAATGCCGGGCTGGCATACGCCGGCGGCGGCGTTCCTCGCCTGCACCTGCTGGATGCATCCGCGCGCATTGGCCATCGCGCCGGTGGCGCGCGTCACGCCGCCCTCCGTGATCGATTCGGCCGCACCCTTCAGCGCGTTGCTCCACTCGCAGCGATCTTGTGCCGAGCCGGGCGTACTGCCGCACACGGCGCTGAGCCCGTCGTTGGTGCCGAGGGGCGTCGTCGTGATGTAGGCAGCGGCCTGGCCGCGATTGGCGTTGATGCGCGCCAGCATGTCCTCGAGCAGCAGCACGGCCTGCGCGCGCTGATAGCTTTCGATCTGCGACAACTGCACCTTGCTCTGCAGGCTGGCCAGTCCGAGCAGTCCGATCGCGAGCACCACCATGGTGATGAGCACTTCGAGCAGCGTGAATCCGCGCATGGGGCTCATCGTCATGTGCAGCCGCCGTCTTTTTCTGGTTTGAGGTAGGGCGAGCCGTTGGCCTGCACGGTCACGCAGCGAGCATTGGTCGCAGGCACGGCCTCGGAGGCATTGCGGGCCTTGGGCCTGATGTTGAAGCGCACACGATCGAGGGTGGTGCTGATGCGTCCGGATCCCAGGTAAGTGACCGACGCGGGGAAATCCGTGATTTCCACGCCGGGCAGTGCCTTCTGGTCGATCAGCAAGGTGCCCGCGGCGGTCGGCGTGCGTATTTCCCAGCCGTTTTCCCAGCGGCCATTTTTTGGCGTCAGCACCACCTGCGCGTCGCGCTTGATGGCCTCACTGCGGGCCTTGAGGAGCGCGATGTAAAGATCGGTGCGCGCCGTTTTGAGCTTGGTCGAGGCGGCGAGGTAGCTGAACGACGGCACTGCGAACGCAACCAGGATGCCCAGGATCATCATGACGGTCAGCAATTCGAGCAGCGTGAAGCCTGTCCCGAGTCGCCGAAGGCTTATCGAGGGGCCACTCATCCTGAATCCGGGTGCCCGCAGCATGGCTGGTTCTACCACTTGTCCGCGGGAGCCCTTTCGCCGGTGTTGGTCAGCGTGAGCGTGCCATCGTTCTTCTGCCGCGACGTGGTAATTGGCGTCGCTATGACCGTGAAGCCCGCCGGCGGGCCAGCCACGGTCGTGACGGTTACGGTGTAGTTGCGGGTGACCGCGGGCGTCGGCGCCAGGTTGAGCAGCGCGATGTCGCTCGCGTATGCGCGCTGGTCGAGCAGGTATTGCGTCTGGCGCTGCGCGACTTCCATCATGAAGGCCTTCGCGGCCGCGCGATTGCCCTTGATCAGGGAATTCTGGTAGCTCGGATAGGCGATCGCCGCCAGGATGCCGATGATGGCCATCGTGATCAGCAGTTCGATCAGGGTGAAGCCTTTGGTTTTTCTCATGCCATATCCCCAAGCCTGCACGTTCAGGCGTTGGAAGAGACTTTAACCCGCCGGCGCCGTCGAGGGCCGGAACTTTGGTCTGGAATTCAACCGCTTGGCGGGGGAAATTGACGCCTTCATCGGCGCGCTTGGGGCCTACAGGCTTGGCCCCCAGCGGCGTGGCGAAAACCTACCCGCAGTGGGTGGCGGCGATGGCTTCCAGTTCTGCGCGGCGCTGGGCGAACTGCTCCGTCGTCACCCGCGAAACATTCCCTTGCGCATCGGCCTCCATCATCCGACGTGGGGTCTGTTGATCCATGTACGCGATGTTGTCGCGCGCCTGCTGGCATTGCGCCTGGCGCTGGGCCTGCTCGCCGGCGATGCGCGCGGCTTCCTCGCGAACCTTTGGCTCGGCCTTGATCGCATCCTGCAGCGACTTGTTCAGCGATTCCTGGTTGGGGGCGGGGCCCGCGGCCGGCGGCGGCGCCAGCGTCTGCGCGGTGCCACCGGGCGGCGGGACCTGCGAGTAGTGGATGCGCCCCTGTGCATCGGTCCAGCGATAGACCTGCGCCAGGGCCAGCGCGGGAAGCAGGAAGAAGAGGGCAGCCAGGGTGAATCTCATGAGCAAAGTCTAGTCCCTGCGAGCGCGAAATCCCAATCGCGCTCCCGTATACTTCGCGGCCCCGCGCCGGCGTAGCTCAGTTGGTAGAGCGGCGCATTCGTAATGCGTAGGTCGGGGGTTCGAATCCCTCCGCCGGCACCAAAAGACTAGCAGTGGCCGCGCGTAGCGCGGCCATCATCCTTGTTCTCTCTCCCCGCCCCGCGGGGAGAGACTTAGTGAGGGGTTCTTTTCAGTTATGCGCATATCCATCTTCGGCAGCGGCTACGTCGGCTTGGTCACCGCCGCCTGTTTCGCCGACCGCGGCAACCACGTGGTCTGTGTCGATACCGACGCCGACAAGGTGGCGAAATTGCGCCGCGGCAAGGTGCCGTTCTACGAGCCCCGCCTGTCTGAACTCCTGCTGCGCAACGCGCGCGGCAAACGTTTGAGCTTCACCACCGACGCCGCCGCCGGCGTCGCGCATGGCGAGCTGATCTTCATCGCCGTCGGCACGCCGCAGGGCGATGACGGCTCGGCCGACCTGCGCTACGTGCTCGAGGTCGCCCGCACCATCGGCCGCCACCTCGATGGCTACCGCGTCATCATCGACAAGTCGACCGTGCCGGTCGGCACCGCCGACCAGGTCCAGGCCGCCATCGCCGGCGAGTTGAAAAAGCGCCGCGTGAAGCATCCGTTCGATGTCGTCTCCAACCCCGAATTCCTGAAAGAAGGTGCCGCGGTCGACGATTTCATGAAGCCCGACCGCATCGTCATCGGCTCCGATTCGCCGCGCCCGGTCAAGTTCATGCGCGAGCTGTACGGGCCGTTCAACCGCAACCACGACAAGCTGATCGTGATGAAAACGCGCTCGGCCGAGCTGACCAAGTACGCCGCCAACACCATGCTTGCGACCAAGATCAGCCTGATGAACGAGATTGCCAACATCGCCGAGGAAGTCGGCGCCGACATCGAGCAGGTCCGCATCGGCATCGGCTCGGATTCGCGCATCGGCTTCCAGTTCATCTATGCCGGCTGCGGCTACGGCGGTAGCTGCTTCCCCAAGGACGTGAAGGCGCTGGCGATGACCGCCGAGAGCGCCGGCTACCAGCCCGATCTGGTGCGCTCGGTCGATGCGCTGAACCTGCGCCAGAAGCAGCGGTTCTACGAAAAGGTGCGCGACTACTTCCGCGGCAAGCTGGCCGGCAAGACCGTCGCGCTGTGGGGCCTGGCTTTCAAGCCGGGTACCGACGACATGCGCGAAGCGCCGAGCCTCGTCGTCATCGACGGCCTGCTGGCCGACGGTGCAAAGGTCCGCGCCTACGATCCCGAGGCCAATGCTCCGGCCAAGGCGCTGTTCAAGGGCCGCAAGGGCGTGACGATTTGCGCCAGCGCCATCGAGGCCGCGCGGGGCGCCGACGCGCTCGTCGTCGTGACCGAGTGGAACGAGTTCCGCAGCCCCGATTTCCCGCAGCTCAAGAAGCTGCTCAAGGGCGCGGTGATCTTCGACGGCCGCAACCTGTACGACCCGGAATCGCTGGCCGGCTACGGCTTCGATTATTTCCCTGTCGGGCGCCGGCAAGTGAAGAAGGCGGCGTAGCGGAGAGTGGCGGAGGGGGAGGGATTCGAACCCCCGGAACCTTTCGGTTCAGCGGTTTTCAAGACCGCCGCAATAGACCACTCTGCCACCCCTCCGATGGCCGCAAGAATATCAGGGGCCATGGAACCGCCGCTCCCCGGAAGCGTCGTAAAGGCCTAGAATTGCACCCCTTTTCCGACCCCAAACCTTTCGGAGCCGCTGCATGAACGAGAAAATACTCAACGCCACCGCACAGGCCATGGTCGCCAGGGGCCGCGGCATCCTCGCCGCCGACGAGAGCACCAGCACCATCGGCAAGCGCTTCGATGGCATCAAGGTCGAGAACACCGAGGAAAACCGCCGCGCCTACCGCGACTTGCTGTTTACCGCTTCGGGCCTCGAGAAATACACCAGCGGCGTGATCTTCTATGAAGAAACGCTGTTCCAGAAATCGAGCGACGGCACGCCGTTCACCAAGCTGCTCGCCAGGAAGAACATCATCCCCGGCATCAAGGTCGACAAGGGCGCCAAGGACCTTCCCGGCGCGCCGGGCGAAACGATTACCGAGGGCCTAGACGGCCTGCGCGAGCGACTGACCAAGTACAAGGAAGCGGGTGCCCGCTTCGCCAAGTGGCGCGGCGTGATCACCATCGGCAAGGGCATCCCGAGCGATTATTGCATCCACACCAACGCGCACGCGCTCGCGCGCTACGCCGCGCTGTGCCAGGAGCAGGACATCGTGCCGATCGTCGAGCCGGAAGTCCTGATGGACGCCGACAACACGATCGAGGTGTGCGAGGACGTCACCGACCGCACGCTGAAGGCGGTGTTCGACGAGCTTTATCGCCAGCGCGTGGTGCTCGAGGGCATCGTGCTGAAGCCCAACATGGTCATCAGCGGCAAGAAGTGCAAGGTGCAGGCGGACCGCAAGACGGTGGCCGCACGCACGCTCGCCGTGCTGAAGCGTCACGTGCCGGCCACCGTGCCGGGCATCGCGTTCCTGTCGGGCGGCCAGTCGGACGAGGACGCCACCGCGCATCTCGACGAGATGAACAAACTTGGCGGCGGTCCGTGGGTGTTGTCGTTCTCCTACGGCCGCGCGCTGCAGGCCGCCGCGCTGAAGGCGTGGTCGGGCAAGGCCGGCAACGTCACGGCCGGGCAAAAAGCCTACCTGCACCGCGCCAAGATGAACGGGCTTGCTGCCGTAGGCGAGTGGCAACAGAAGCTGGAAAAAGCCGCGTAGTTTTTTACCCTCTCCCCGCTCCGCGGGGAGAGGGCAGGGTGAGGGGATGGCAGGAATGACGGACCTGACGGGCAAGGTTGTCTGGATCACGGGCGCCTCGAGTGGCATCGGCGAGGCGATGGCGATCGCGGCCAGCCAGCGCGGCGCGAAAGTCATCCTGTCGGCGCGGCGCCAAAACGAGCTGGAGCGTGTGAAACAGCTCTGCGCAAATCCCGCGCAGTGCGCGGTGCTGCAGGTAGACCTCATGCAGATCGGTGACGGCACGGCCATCGTGCGCGAGGCCGAAAAGTGCTTCGGCCCGGTCGACGTTCTGGTGAACAACGCCGGCATCTCGCAACGCTCGATGGTGCTCGACACCAGCCTCGAGGTGTACCGCCAGATCTTCGAGCTGGATTTCTTCGCCACGGTCGCGCTGACCAAGGCCGTGTTGCCGTCGATGATCCAGCGCCGTGGCGGCCACGTGGTGGTCGTATCGAGCGTCGTGGGTTACATCAGTTCCGCAATGCGCTCCGGCTACTCGGCCGCCAAGCACGCGCTGCACGGCTTCTACGACGCGGCTCGCGCCGAGCATTGGCGCGATGGCGTGAAATTCACGCTGGCCTGCCCGGGCTACATCCGCACCAACGTCACGCTCAACGCCGTCGACGGCAAGGGCGGCACGTGGGGCAAGATGGACCCGAGCATCGCCAAGGGCGTGGCGCCGGAGGTTTGCGCCGAGAAGATCTGGCGCGCGGTGGAGAAGGAGCGCGATGAAGTGCTGGTCGGCAAGGAGGCGCTGGTGGTGTACCTGAAGCGCTTCCTGCCCGGCGTGTTCTCCTACGCGATCAAGAGGGCGAACCCGATCCAGTAGCAGCAGCGCGCTCTGTGGGAGCAGCAGAGCGCTCTGTGGGAGGGCCCCTGGGCCCGACGTTGTTGGCTACCTGAAACATCGGGGCCAGGGCCCCTCCCACAAGAGCCCTCCCACAAAATCTCAGCGGCGTTCGTGGTCCCGGAACATCTCCAGCACCCGCTGCTCCGCCCAGCTGCGCAGGCGGAAATTCTCGACGAAGCCGCAATGGCCGCCGTGTTTGGGCGCCAGCAGGCGCAGGCCTGGCGCATCGACGATGCCGTCGAAGTCCGCGAACGGCACCACAGGGTCATCCTGCGACGTAACAATTGCCAGCGGCGATTTCGAGGCTTTCAGGATCTCCGGCGTCAGCGTGTAGGCTGCGAGATATTTGTCGAGCTGGCCGTATTCGGTGTATTGCTCGACGAAGCGCGCGGTGATGTCGGTGAAGTTGGTCATGCCCATGACGTCGGCGAAGTCATACTTGCCGGGCCAGGCCTCGGCCTTGGCCATCAGCGTCGCGCGCCACTTGCTGATGAAGTAGCGGTGGAACAGCGCGGGCCCTGTATCGAGGGCGCGTAGCGTCGCGCCGGGATTGATCGCGGGGCAGATGCCGACGGACAGGTCCGGCGCGACCTCGTGCTCGTGCCCGCGCAGGCCCAGGCGCAACGCAAAATTGCCGCCGAGGGAGAACCCGACGACGAAGAACGGCCGGCTGCCATCGATCTTGCGGATCGCGCGCAGTGCGCCGAGCACCTCACCGATGCGCGCAGAGTGAAACAGGTCTTCGTTGAGGTCGTGCGTGCCGCCATGGTCGCGCAGGTTGAGGCGGAAAACGTTGTAGCCGGCCTCGAACAGCGTGATGGCGAACGACAGCAGGTACGCTGACTCATGGCTTCCCTCCCAGCCGTGGATCAGCACCACCAGGCCCTTGCTGTTGGCCGGCTGCTTCGTATGCAGTCCGACCAGTCGGATGCCGTCTCCGCAGTCCAGCACGTGACGCTCCGCGAGGCGGATCAGCGCGTGGCCGCGGCGCGGCCAGTTGCGCACCTTGAGCGAGGCTAGCGCCGACTGCACGTGCGCGTGGCGCAGCGGCCACGTCGGCTCGAAAGTGGTCATGACGCCAGCAGCGTATCAAGCAGCCGCTCGTAGATGCGCGACAGCGGCTCGAGGTCGTCGATGCGCACGCGCTCGTCGACCTGGTGAATCGTCGCGTTGACCGGCCCGATCTCCACGACCTGCGCGCCAAGCGGCGCCAGGAAGCGGCCATCCGAGGTGCCGCCGCCGGTAAACAGCTCCGGCTTGCGGCCGGTGACCTCGGCGACGGCCGCGGTGGCGGCGCGCGTCAGCGTGCCGGGGCCGGTGTAATAGGGCTCGCCGGTGTGCCACCAGCGCGCCTCGTGCCGCGGCAGGTGCTTGTCGAGCACCGCGGTGACGCGCGCCTTGATCGTCTCGGCCGTCAGCTCGGTCGAGTAGCGGAAGTTGAAGACGCAGTCCGCCTCGCCCGGGATCACATTGTTGGCGCCGGTGCCGCCGCGGATATTGGAAACCTGGAACGAGGTTGGCGGAAAGTGCGCGTTGCCCTGATCCCACTCGAGCGCCATCAATTCGGCGAGCGCCGGTGCGAGCCGGTGGATCGGGTTGTCGGCCTTGAGTGGATAGGCAACGTGGCCCTGCTTGCCGAGCACGCGCAAGTCGCAGCCGACCGACCCGCGTCGTCCCACCACGATGCGGTCGCCGAGCGCCGCGGCGGCCGTCGCTTCGCCGACGATCGCGTAGTCCGGCTTCACGCCGCGCTGCCGCAGGATCTCCGCCACGTACTGGGTGCCGTAACGGCACGGTCCTTCCTCGTCGCTCGTGACGAGCAGGGCGAGGGTGCCGCGAGCCGCTCCCCGGCGCGCCACGCGCTCCGCCGCGCAGGTCATCGCTGCAAGCCCGCTTTTCATGTCGGCCGCGCCGCGACCGTGCAGGAAGCCCTCGCGGCGCGAGGGCTGGAACGGGTCGCTGGCCCAGGCTGAGAGCGGGCCCGTGGGCACGACATCCGTGTGCCCGGCGAGGATCACCAGCGGCGCGCCGCCGCCGAAGGTTGCCCACAGGTTGGTGACGCCTTCGGCGTTGAGGTATTCGAGCGTAAAGCCCGCCGCCTTCAACCGGCTGCCGATGAGCTCGCAGCAACCGGCGTCGTCCGGAGTCAGCGAGCGTCGCGCAATCAGCGCCTCGGTCAGCGCCAGCGTATCCATCCCTGTCATTTCGAGCGTAGCGAGGAATCGCGTCCCGACCGGGATGCGCGCCCGGAACGCGATCCTTCGCTGCGCTCAGGATGACAAATGGTCACAGGTCACGCAGCAGCGCATTGATGCCCACCTTCTTGCGGGTCTGCGCGTCGACCTTCTTCACGATCACGGCGCAGTTGAGGTTGTACCTGCCGCCGTCCTTCGGCAGCGAACCGGCGACCACCACCGCGCCCGGCGGCACGTGACCGCGCGTGATCGCGCCGGTCTCGCGGTCGTAGATCGGCGTCGACTGGCCGATGAATACGCCCATCGAGATCACCGCGCCCTGGCCGACGATCACGCCTTCGACGATTTCCGAGCGCGCGCCGATGAAGCAGTCGTCCTCGATGATGGTCGGCGTCGCCTGCAGCGGCTCGAGCACGCCGCCGATGCCGACGCCGCCCGACAGGTGCACGTTGGCGCCGATCTGCGCGCAGGAGCCGACCGTGGCCCAGGTGTCGACCATGGTGCCGGCGCCGACGTGGGCGCCGATGTTCACGTAGCTCGGCATCAGGATCGCGCCCGGTGCGACATACGCGCCGCGCCGCACCGCGGCCGGTGGCACCACGCGCACGTTCTGGCTGGCGAAGCGCACCGGGTCGTAGGTCGAGTACTTCAGCGGCACCTTGTCCCAGCCGTGCAGCCGGCCCATCTCGATCAGGGTGTTGTCGTGCAGGCGAAAATACAGCAGCACTGCTTTTTTGAGCCACTCGTTGACGGTCCATCCCGCGGTGCCCGGCTCGGCGACGCGCACGGTGCCGCCGTCGAGCAGGTCGATGACCTGGTCCACCGCCTCGCGCAGCGCGTGGTCCTTGCGGTCGAGCGACTCGCGGCGCTCCCAGGCGTCCTCGACTTTCTGCCGCAGTGCTTCGTGCATGGCTTGTTCCTAGGCGACTTCGCGTGGCGCGGTGAGGTGGAAGTCCTCGCTGATGAAATCGCCGCGATTCAGCGTGCGCGTCAGCACCTCGCGCAGCTCGTCCAGCACTTCTTCGGATTCGAGCGGCCGGTGGTCGCGGTCGGTGATGAAAAACACGTCCTCGGCACGCTCGCCGACGGTGTTGACCTTCGCGGCGTCGAGCAGGATGCCGCGGCGGTGGAACACGCGGCCGATCCAGGACAGGAGGCCGGGACGGTCGGCAGTGACCAGCTCGAGCAGGGTCCGGTTGCGTACCCGGTCCTGGCTGAAGAAGATCGTCGTCGGCGTGGTGAAGTGGCGCAGCCGCGCAGGCGTGCGGCGGTTGACCTCGACCACCGTCATGTCCGGGTCGGCCAGCACCTTGCGCAGCGCGGCACGGATCTCATCCAGCCGATGGCCGGGTGTCACCGCCGCGCCGTCGCCCTCGATGACGACGAACGAGTCGAGCACGTAGCCGTCGGCGGTCGTGTTGATGCGCGCATCGAGGATGTTGAGGCCGAGGCGCGCCAGCACGCCGGTCGCCAGGCCGAACAGGTGGTCGCGATCGCGCATGTAGATGAACACGGTGGTGCCGCGGCCGCTCACCGGCTGTACCAGGATCAGCGGCAGGCTGCCGTCGCTCGCGGCGCGGATTTCCGGCAGGTGCCAGGCCAGCTCGCCCGGCGTGTGGCGCAGGAAATAGTCGGCTTCGAAGCGTTGCCACACGGCTTCCGCTTCGTCCCGCGCAACCTTCGACTTCTTCAACAGTGGCAGCGCCATCGCCTTCTGCTCCTGCACTGCCTCTTCGAGCTTGATCGGGTCATGCAGGCCGCGCTCGAGCGCGCGCGCCGTCGAGCGATACAGCTGGACCAGCAGGCTCTCGCGCCACGAGTTCCACAGGGCGGGGTTGGTGGCGCGGATGTCGGCGCAGGTCAGCAGGAAGATGTAGTCGAGTCGCATGCGATCGCCGATGCGCTGGGCAAAGGCGTTGATCACTTCGGGATCCGAGACATCCTGCTTCTGCGCGGTCAGCGACATCAGCAAGTGTTTGCGCACAAGCCACGCCACCAGTTCCGCGTCCTTGTGCGACAGGCCGTGGTCGAGGCAGAACCGCTCGGCGTCGCCCGAGCCGATCTCGGAGTGGTCGCCGCCACGGCCCTTGGCGATGTCATGGAACAGCCCGGCGAAATAAAGCAGCTCCGGCTTCTCGATGCTGCGCATCACTTCGTTGGCGAATGGCAGCTCGCTCCTGAACTCATCCATCGCGAACCGGCGCAGGTTGCGCACGACGTAGAGCGTGTGCTCGTCGACCGTCAGCGTGTGGAACAGGTCGTACTGCATGTGCCCGATGACGAGGCCGAACGCCGGCAAATACCGGCCGAGTACGCCGTAGCGATTCATGCGCCGCAGGTTGCGCGTGAGGCCGGTGCCTTCGCGGAACATGTCGAGGAACAGCGCGCGGGCGCGCACGTCGCCACGCAGGCCCTCGTCGACCAGCCGGCGGTCGCGCCGGATCAGGCGCAGGGTTTCGGCCCGGATGCCCTCGAGCTTCGGGTTCTGCTGCAGCAAAAGGAAAATCTCCAGCAGCGCGTAGGGATTGCGCCGGAACACATCGGTGCTGCGCGCCTCGATCGTGTTGCCCCGCACCTGGAAGCGCGCGTTGAGCGGCCTTGGCTTGCCGGCATCGGGCCGCAGGATGGCCTCGTCGAACAACTGCAGCAAGAGGTCGTTGAGGCATGACAGTGACTTGATGGTGCGGTAGTACAGCTGCATGAACTGCTCGACCGCGCGGTTCTTGTTGTCGTCGACGTAGCCGAACAGTGCGGCAACCTTCACCTGGTGGTCGAACAGCAGCCGCTCTTCCCTGCGACCGGTCAGCATGTGCAGCGCGAAGCGCACGCGCCAGAGGAAATCCTGGCCGGCAAACAGGTCCGAGCATTCCTGCGGCGTCAGGAAGCCCTTTTCCTTGAGCTCGTGGAGCGTCTGCGCGCCGAAGTGGCGCTTGGCCACCCACGCGATGGTGTGGATGTCGCGCAAACCGCCCGGGCCCTCCTTGATGTTGGGCTCCAGCTTGTAGCCGGTGTCGTCGAACTTGCGGTGGCGCTTCTTCTGCTCTTCGACCTTGGCCTTGTAGAACTCGGCGACCGGCCACACCTTGTCGGGATCGAGCGCCGCCTGCATCGCGTGGAACAGTGCGGAGTCGCCCATCAGCGGCCGCGATTCCAGCAGCGTCGTCATGATGGTGATGTCCTCGCCGGCGAGCTTCACGCAATCCTTGACACTGCGCACCGACGAGCCGATCTCGAGGCCCATGTCCCATAAAAAAGCCAGGAACGGCTCGATCAACCCGCGCACCTTGTCGAGCGCCTTCGGCTCGTGCAACAGCAACAGGTCGATGTCGGAGTGGGGCAGCAGCTCGCCGCGGCCGTAGCCGCCGACCGCGACCAGCGCGACGCCGCCCACTTCCTCCGGCATGAAACGCAGCCAGGCTTCGCGCAGCACCTCATCGACGAGGAACGAGCGCGCGCGCACCAGAGATTCCGCGGGCGTGCCTTCCGTGAACAGGCCGTAGAGCCGCTGGCGCCCCCAGTTGAGCGTGTCGCGGAACGCAGCGACGGGCCTGCCCGGCACCGCGAGCCGCGCGCGCACGCTGGACGCCGAGAAGATCGAGGCTTCGTCCTCGAGCTCCAGCTCCAGCTCGAGCCCCATCAGATTTCCCCGTTGCGGAGCGTCAGTACCTCGAAGCCGTCACCGGTGACGAGCACGGTGTGCTCCCATTGGGCCGACAGCGAGTGATCCTTGGTGACCACGGTCCAGCCGTCCGGCAGCAGGCGCACCTCGGGCCGGCCTGCGTTGATCATCGGCTCGATCGTCAGGGTCATGCCCGGCTCGAGCGGCATGCCGGTGCCCGGCGTGCCGTAGTGCAGTACCTGCGGATCCTCATGGAAGATCCGGCCGATGCCGTGGCCGCAGTACTCACGGACCACGGAAAAGCCCTGGCCCTCGGCGCATTTCTGGATGGCATGCCCGAGGTCGCCGAGGCGCGCGCCGGGACGCACCCGCTTGATGCCCTCGACCATCGATGCATGGGCGGCCTCGCACAGGCGTCGGGCCAGCACCGGCGGCTCGCCGAGGTAGAACATGCGGCTGGTGTCGCCGTGGAAGCCGTCCTTGATGACGGTCACGTCGACGTTGAGGATGTCACCCTTCTTGAGCTTCTTCGGCCCCGGGATGCCGTGGCACACCACATGGTTGACCGAGGTGCAGATCGACTTGGGAAATCCCTTGTAATTCAACGGCGCCGGCGTGGCCTTCAGGGTGCCGGTGATGTAGTCGTGGCAGCGCGCGTCGAGGTCGTCGGTGGTAACTCCGGGCTGGACGTGCGGCGCGATCATCATCAACACATCGCCCGCGAGCCGGCCGGCCTCGCGCATGAGGCGCTGCTCTTCTTTGGATTTTATGGTGACGGGCATGGGATTAGGGATTAGGGATTAGGGATTGGGGATTAGGAAAAGACTGAAAGGAATGCACTAGCTACTAATCCCTGACCCCTAGCCCCTAATCCCTTCCCATGGTATAAAGCGCGCCGCCGTAAGGCAATGAAGCAACGGGATTTTTCGTAATTTTGCGAAACGCCCCGTAAATCCATCCGCATCCCCCTTGGGTGAATCTGTGCAAGGGATGCGGTCAGCCCAACCCAAGGAGTAATTCATGGCTACTGTCACCATGCGCGAGCTGCTGGAAGCCGGCGCTCATTTCGGTCACCGCACGCGGTACTGGAACCCGAAGATGGAGTCCTACATCTTCGGCGCGCGCAACAAGATCCACATCATCAACCTCGAGCAGACGCTGCCGCTGCTGAAAGAGGCGTGCAACTTCACCGGCCGCCTGGCCGGCAACGGCGGCAAGGTCCTGTTCGTCGGCACCAAGCGCGCCGCCCGCGACGCGGTCGAGACCGAGGCGCAGCGTTGCGGCATGCCGTACGTGAGCCAGCGCTGGCTTGGCGGCACGCTGACCAACTTCAAGACCATCAAGGGCTCGATCAAGCGCCTGACCGAGATGGAGAAGTCGGTCGAGGACGGCACCATCAACCGCCTGACCAAGAAAGAGCAGCTCGGCGTCCAGCGCGAGATCGCCAAGCTCACGCGCTCGCTCGGCGGCATCAAGGAGATGCAGTCGCTGCCGGACTGCCTGTTCGTCATCGACGTCGGCTACGAGAAGATCGCCGTGTCCGAGGCGCGCAAGCTCGGCATCCCGGTCGTCGCCGTGGTCGATACCAACAACAGCCCCGAAGGCGTCGACGTCGTCATTCCCGGCAACGATGACGCCACGCGCGCGATCAAGGCCTACGCCCAGTCGATCGCCGAGGCCATCATCGAGGCCAAGGGCGCCAACACCGTCGCATCGCGCGACGAGTTCGTCGAGGTCGACGAGTCCAAGGCTGCCGCCAAGCCGCGCGGCCGCCCGGGCAAGGCTGCCGTGGCACCCAAGAAGGAAACCAAGGTCGAAACCAAGCCTCGCCGCAAGCTCGAGGACAAGGACGCCGAGGGCAAGGACAAGGAATGAGCATCACCGCTGAGCAGGTCAAGGAACTCCGCGAGCTCACCGGCGCGGGAATGATGGATTGCCGCAAGGCGCTCGCTGCCACCAATGGCGACATCAAGGCCGCCATCGAGAAGCTGCGCATGGAAGGCCAGGCCAAGGCAGTCAAGAAGGCCGGCCGCACCGCCGCGGACGGCACCATCGCCGTCGCGGTGGGCAGTGATGCGCTGGCGATCGTCGAGTTGAACTGCGAGACCGACTTCGTCGCCAAGGGCGCCGACTTCCAGGGTTTCGCGGCGGCCGCGGCGAAGGCTGCGCTCGAAACGCGTCCATCGTCGATCGAGCAGCTGGCCTCGGCCAAGGCTGGCGCACAGACGCTCGAGGAAATCCGCAAGACGATGGTCGCCAAGATCGGCGAGAACATCACGCTGCGGCGCTTCGAGGTGGTGAAAGGCGCGGGCGGTGTGCTGGCGCAGTACATCCATGCGGGAAGCCGCATCGGCGTCGTCGTGGCGCTGAGCAAGGGCGATGCCGAGCTCGGCAAGGACATCGCCATGCACGTGGCCGCGCAGCGTCCGCAGTACCTCAAGGCCGACGAAGTGCCGGCCGAGGCGCAGGACAGCGAACGCAAGGTCATCGAAGCGCAGATCGCCGACCAGGCCAAGGGCAAGCCGCCCGAGATCGTCAAGAAGATGGTCGACGGCAAGCTGCGCAAGTTCCTCGGCGAGATCACGCTGCTCGGTCAGGGCTTCGTCAAGGACCCGGACCAGACCGTCGAGCAGGTGCTGGCGGCCCGCGGCGGACAAGTCGCGAGCTTCGTGCGTTTCGAAGTTGGCGAAGGCATCGAGAAGCAGGGCGGGGACTTCGCGGCCGACGTGGCCGCGATGATCAAGCCGCATTGAAAATGGGGACGCACACCATTTTCTGAGAGCGCGTAAGCCAAGTCAGCCCGCTTGGTAGAAAATGGTGTGCGTCCCTTTTTTCGCAGGAGGTGAGCGGTGCCCAGCAAGCCGGCGTACAAGCGCATCCTCCTGAAGCTGTCGGGCGAGGCCCTGATGGGCCCGCTCGACTACGGCATCGCGCCGGATGTCATGACGCGTCTGGCGCAGGACATCCAGGACGTCGTGAAGCTCGGCGTGCAGGTGGCGGTCGTGGTCGGCGGCGGCAACATCTTCCGCGGCGAGGGCCTGGCCCGCGCCGGCACCGCCCGGGTCACCGGCGACCAGAGGGGCATGCTGGCCACCGTGCTCAACGCGCTGGCCATCCAGGATGCGATGCAGCGCATCGGCCTCGGCGCACGGGTGCAGTCGGCGATCCGCATCAACGAGGTCTGCGAGGATTTCATCCGGCTCCAGGCCATCCGCCACCTCGAGAAAGGCCGCGTCGTGATCTTCGCCGCCGGCACCGGCAATCCCTTCTTCAC
>DATLBT010000101.1:0-2237 GCA_035526825.1 Verrucomicrobiia bacterium
CGACGTTCGACGGTGTCGCTCATGACGCCGTAGGCACCGATCGCCGACATCGCCAACGCGATCAGGCCGCACACACCAACCAGGATGGTTGTAAGCCGGTCGAGCACCAGCGACTCGGACAGGTAGTTCGCCAGCGTTGCGCTTCGCAGAACTGCGCCTCCTCCGGCAGTTGCTTCTTCGGCAGGCGCGGCAATGGCCTTCAACACCGCGGCGGGGTCGCGGGATGTTCGCAGGAGAAGGTGCCCGCGCCACAGATAATCCTGCGTCATCGGGTAGTAGACCGTGGGCTGAGCCGGCCCTTGCAGGGTGCGGTACTTGCCGCTGCGGACGATCCCGACGATCTTCGCCCGTGCACCCCTGGCGTCGACAAGATCACGGCCCAAGGCGTTGGCGCCGAAGTAGCGCCGCGCCAGCAATTCGTCAACCACGACCACAGGAGGCGCCAGCATGCGATCCTCTGCGTCAAACACTCTGCCTTCGATGCAGGGAATGCCCATCGCCTTGAAGTAACCAGCCGAAATGACGTTGGTATCCAGTTCGGTGAAGTCCCTCGCTTCTGCCGTGTGTCCCTCGATTTGAAAGGCGCGGCGATTCCCCAGCCCGAGCGGCAGCGTGCTCGCCCATCCGACCGCTTCGACACCGTCGACTGTTGCCGCGCGATCGAGCAGCCGGTCGCGGTGCGCGATCCCGCGCACCGGGTCGGCGTAGCGCCCCGGCAGGTCGATTGATACGAATGCGACGCGCCTGACCGAGGACTGCGCATCGCCTTCGAGCGCGCGGGAGAGCGTTGTGACGAGCAGTCCGGTGGTGAGCAGCAGCAGCGATGAGACCGCGATCTGCGCGCCGACGAGCAGCGCCCGTAGCCTGCTGCCGCCGCGCTGCGCAGAAATCCCACCCGCGTCACCGCGCAGTGCGGCAATTGCGGGGGAGCCGGTGCCTTGAAGTGCCGGCGCAATGCCGAACAGAGCGCCAGCCGATGTCGCAACGCCGACGGTGAGCAGAATCAGCAGAGGGTCGAAGCGAATGTCGAGCAACTCCGCCTGACCCTGCATGAACAGCGCGGGCATCGCCCGCGTGGTCCAGAGTGCGAATACGAGCCCCAGCGCGCCGCCAGCAACCGAGAGACACATCGTTTCGGTGAGCAGTTGACGGACCAGCCGGCCACGTGTGGCCCCGAGCGCCATCTTGATCGAGAGCTCGTGCGACCGCGCAACGGCGCGCGACAACAGGAGACTTCCGACATTCAAGCAGGCTCCGGCCAGCAGCAGCACCGAGGCGCCTGATACGACAGCCGCGATCACGACGCTCTGCGTGCTCGCCGCCGGATCAACCTGCGAGTAGCGATGCGGCTCGAATCGTCGTGGCGCCTCGGGATCGGCGACGTTGCCACGATTGGTCTCCGGATAACGCGACGCAAGATCGTCGGAGATGCGGCGAAGGTCTTCGGCTGCCTGCCGTACGGATGCCGACGGCGCGAGCCGGCCGACGATGCTGAGGCGCCGGTCGCCGCGCCCGACGAGCGGCTCGGTCATCAGGATCCAGGCATCGCACTCGCGGCCGATGTGAAGGCCGCGGAACCTGGGCGGGGCTACGCCGATGATCGTATAGGGACGGTCGCCGATGGTCAGGGCCCCCCCGGCGACAGCAGCCGCCCCGCCGAGTTCCTCGGCAAGCGAATAACTGATCACAGCCGCGGCAGGTTGGCCCGGCCGGTCCGCGTCGGCAAGCATTCGGCCGGTGTGTGCCGCCATCTGGAGAATTGGGAAGTAGCTCTCCGACACTCTCGCGATCCTCACGCTGCGCATGTTCGAGCCGATGTGCACGTTCTCGATGCTGTTGTCATCGACCGCCGCAACTGCGGTCAGCGATGACCTCCCTTTGAGGGACAGGAAGTCGGGGAAGGAGGAGGGACCGTACGGCAGGCCGCTGAACTCTGCGGTGTAGATGTCCACCAGGCCGGACGGGTTGCCGACGCCTGCGGCACCGTGGAGTAACAACGCGCTCAGCACATGGTAGACCGCAGCATTCACCCCGGTACCGAGGCCCAAGCTGAGTAGAATGACCGCGGTACTGACCTTCGTTCGCGCGACGGCCCGCCATGTGTGACGCAGGTCTTGGAGCATGGATGGCACGTCCGTTGGCTTGAGAAAAATACCATCCCCTGCCCCGAAGCCGTCGCGAACTCGCTTAGCGCGCGCGGCTCTTGCTCCCATCCGCGGTCCTGTCTTAAGCTGGCT
>DATLBT010000102.1:0-12584 GCA_035526825.1 Verrucomicrobiia bacterium
CGCGCGGGGGCTCATGGCCCGACGCTCCACAAAGGATCCGGCAGTGCGCGGCTGGTCATATCACTCACGCGATAATCGGCGCGTGTCGCCGTTTTGGGTATCGTGCAAACACGAAAGCGCCTGCATGCTGTCCTGCGGGACACCCGACCTCAGAACGGCGCCTTCAGCCGTACTCGGCGCAGCATCGGCGCCGTCGCGAGATCGACGTTGCCCGCACGTGTGGCCAGCTCAGGCAGCGTCATTTCAAGGGCAATGGCGATGCGTTCCAGCACGAGGATCGAGAAATTCGTCTGGCCCCGCTCGACCTCGGAGAGGTACTGGTAGCTGAGTCCCGCGGCAGCGGCCAGCGTCTCCATGGTGAAGCGGCGCTCATGGCGCTCGCAGCGGATGGCGCAGCCAAGGAGCTTGAGGATCGGGCTGGTAGGAGGGAGCGCACGTTCCACGCGGGCCGGAGGGAGCACCAGCGCCAAGGCGCCGTTGGCGGGAATCACGACTCACCCGGCATAGATGCGCTATCCATCCACCGCTCCAGCACCCCGAGCAGGACGCGCACGCAGAACACCACGATCACGAACAGCGCCATGCCGACCAGTCCCGAAAGCCAGCCCGGCGCGGAAGTGAGCAGGAGGAAGGACCCGCCGGTGAGCAGGGTGATGCAGGCGAGGATCAGTAGGGCCGCCAGCGGGCGGCGCACTTCCGGGGCGTTTATCCAAATCGGCTGCGATGTTGTTTGCATGGCGCCTACGCTAGGGCCGGACCGCCCGCGAGTTCTTTCGAAAAGCTGAGGGTTTTCTGAAACTTTTCTGAAATCAGTTCGCCAACCGGTGAAATCGCCGGTCTGGTCCGCTACCGTGTGGGTGCGTTGCCCGCGGGGGCGAGCGGCGCGAGGGGGACACTTGAGCGCCGCACCCGAAGCGTCAGCAGACGAAGGAGCCGAGGCCAGCGGCCGCCGTTGGGCGTTCGCGACTGCCGAATTCGACGAGCGCAGCCAGGAACTGCGGGTCAACGGCCAGCTCGTGAAGCTGGAGCCCAAGTTCCTCGAAGTGCTGCGCCACCTGCTCCGTCACGCGGGCGAAATCGTCACCAAGAATGAATTGCTGGAAACGGTCTGGCCCGGGCGCTTCGTCAGCGACAACTCCCTGCCCAAGGCGGTCAGCCGGATCCGCGAGGTGCTCGGCGACGAAGACCAGTCCGTCATCAAGACCGTTCACGGCTACGGCTACCGCCTCGTCTCACCCGTGAAAGTGCATGCAAGCAAGGCCAGCCCGGCGTTTACGCGCCTCGACCTGCGCGAAGGCCAGCACCCGCCCCTGCGCCCCAACTGGACGCTGGTGCGCCAGCTCGGCAGCGGCGGCCAGGGCGAGGTCTGGCTGGTGCGGCAGGACAAGGTCGGCGAGGAACGTGTGTTCAAGTTCGCGCTGGACGTGGCCGGCCTCGCCGCGATCAAGCGCGAGATCACGCTGTATCGGCTGCTGCAGGAAACCCTGCCCGGCCACGACGAGTTCACGCGCGTACTCGACTGGAACCTGGAGGAAGCGCCCTACTACATCGAGCTCGAGTTCGGCGCCGGCGGCAACCTCGAGTCGTGGGCCGAACGCATGGGCGGGCTCGACAAGATCCCTCTGCCGGTCCGCCTCGAGGTGATCGCGCGCATCGCCGATGCGCTGGCCGCCGCGCATTCCGTGGGCGTGCTGCACAAGGACCTGAAGCCTTCGAACGTGCTGGTTGGCGATGAGCACGACGGCGCGCCGCGCGTGAAGCTGGCCGACTTCGGCAGCGGTGGCGTGCTCGATCCGCAGCGGCTCGAGGCGCTGGGCATTACCCGGCTGGGCTTCACGCGCTCGGTGATTGCGGGTGAAGCCGGCGCCACCGCCACGTATCTCGCGCCCGAGGTCGTCGCGGGGCAGCCGGTCACGGTGCAGGGCGACATCTATTCGCTCGGCATCATGCTGTACCAGGTGGTGGTGGCCGACCTGAAGCAGCCGCTCGCGGCGGGCTGGGAGCGGCGCGTTGGCGATGAGCTGCTTTGCGAGGACATCGCGCAGGTTGTGGCTGGTGAGTTGTCGCGCCGGCTGTCGGATGCGGGCGCGCTCGCCGCACGATTGCGCACGCTGGAGCAGCGGCGTGCATTGCGCGAAGCAGAGCGCGCGGAGGAGCAGCGGCGCGTCGCCGAGCAGCGCGATGCGGTTGAGCGCGTGCGGCAAGCGGAGCTGGCTGTTGAACGCCTGCGGACGCGACGCAACTGGACGTTGACGGTGCTTTCGGTGCTGATCGTGGGCGTGGCGTTCAGCCTTGCGCTCTATCTCGATGCCCGTCGGGCGCGCGATGAGGCGGCGGCAGCGGCTGCGAGCAGCCAGGCCGTCGCGGACTTCCTCAGCAAAGACATGTTCGCGGTCGTCGGAACAAGCCCGCTGCGGGATCTTACGGTCAAGCAGATGCTCGAGTCGGCCGCGACTTCGCTCACGTCGCGCGAGAACTTGCGTCCGCAGGTAGCGGCGCAGATCCATGCCGCCGTGGGAGGCGCGTTCTGGACAATGGAAGAGATCGAACTCGCCGAGCAGCACCTGGGGCGGGCGCAGGCGCTTTACCAACAGGTCGACGCGACGACGTCAGCCGATGCCTTGCTGGTCGCCGCGCAGCACATTTTCGCTCGCGGCATGCTCACGCGCCTGCCAGACGACCTCTCCGGCTACTCATCGCTCCTCGAGCGCGGCAAGCGTGACCTGGGTGCGCACCATCCGGCGGTCGCGCGTCTGCAGAACAACCTGGCGCATGCGCGCTTCGATCAAGGTGACTATTCCCGCGCCGCCGAGGAGTTTGCAATCCTTGTCGCACAGACGCCGGATGACCCGCCAAATCGCGCGCTGCTCGGGACGTCTGAAATGATGCTCGGCGAGCTGCGACGGCGGCTCGGCGATTCGACCGGCGCCGAGACCATGCTGCGACAGGCGATTGATCACCTGAATGGAGCGCCCGGTGGAGAGCCGATCGCAAGCAAGTCGCGGATGTTCCTTGGCCTGGTGTTGCTCGAGCAGGATCGCCTTGGCGAGGCACAGCACGAAATCGACGAGGCGCTGCGTCTGTCGGCGCCCTGGGCCGTAGGCGGCGCCGACGCGCATACGGCATCTATGCGCGCCGTCGCAGCGCGTCTGCAGTTGCGTCGGGGCGATGCCGCCTCGGCGGCCGCGACCCTCGAGAAGGTGATCTCCACGATTTCCGCGCAGGGCTGGAATCAGCGCCGTGATCGCACCGCTGAGTTCCGCACCTGGCTCGCGAGGGCCTATCTCGAAAATGGACGCGCCGCCTTGGCGGAAGACACCATGCGCCGGGCGCTCGCCATCAGCACGACGGCGGACGGACCACGCCATCCGCTGACTCAGTCTGCACGTTTGGGTCTTGCCGAGGTCCAGCTTGCCCGCGCGGAGGTCGCCCAGGCACGCGCCACTCTGGAAGAGATCGACGATGCCTCCCTGAGGAACCTCGGCCACATGGTCGCGGAGCAGAAGCGGCTCATCGGCCTGATCGCGCTTGCCAGTGGCAATCGCGCCACTGCCGACAAGATGCTTCGTGAGGCTGCGGGCCTCTTGAAGGCGCGTTTCGGCGCTGCCCACCCACTGGTGCGTCGCGCCGACAACGATCTCGCACGTGTCACGCAGGCATCGGAGCAACCATGATCCTCGCCCTGATTCTGGGCACACGCTGCAATGCGGCCTGTGGCCACTGCAGCACCAGCTGCGGTCCGACGCGCACGGAGGTCATGGCGGAGGAGACCATCGTCCGTCTTATGGGCGAGGCCGCCGCAGCGTCCACGGGAGAGCCGCTGAAGTTCGCGCTCAGTGGCGGCGAGCCGTTCCTCGACCTGCCTATGCTGCTGCGGGTGATCGCGCACGGGCACCGGCTCGGCGGCGAGGTGACCTGCGTTTCCAATGGCTACTGGGCGACTTCGCCGGAAAAGGCGAGATCGGTACTGCAGTCCGTCAAGGGCGCTGGCCTGACCAAGCTTGGCCTGAGCGCGAGCCGTTTCCACCAGGAATTCGTCAAGCTCAAGCGCGTCGAGCGCGCGCTCGCGGCGGGCCGCGAGGTCGGCCTGCATTGCACGGTCAAGTACGCACGCCCCGCGAGCGACCCGCTCGACGAGGAGGCCATTCGCGCATGGGCGCTCGCCGCCGGCGCCAATGAAGTGCAGATCTTCGCCGTGATGCCGCACCTGCGCGCGGGCTTGACGCTGCCGGAGGCAGAGTACGAGCGAACCGAAGGCATCCCGACGGGCACCTGCCCCGCGGCCATCTTCACCGTGCGCGAGAACGGCGATGCATTCACCTGCTGCACGCCCGGGAGCGACATCCCGTTCTTCTCGCTGGGCAACGCGAACGAAGCGCGTTTTGACGAGCTGCTGGACCGCTACTACGCGGGCGGCGTTCAGCAAATCCTGCGCGATGAAGGCCCCATCCATTTTGCCCGCGCTGCCGCTGCGCGCGGCCTGGCCAATCGCCTGCGACCGAGCTACGCCGACGTGTGCGACCTGTGCACGCACATCGCCAACGACCCGCAACTCGCCGCGGTTGCGGCCGAGTGCGCCGAAGAGCTCGAGACCCGGCAGATCCACGATCTGCTGGCCGAGGTTTGAGACGTCCCTAAACATCATCAGGGAGAAACAACGATGACGAAGGCTGAAAAGGACAAGCTGCGCAGGCACATCCTGGAAGACAAGAAGTTCCGGTCGCACTTCCTTGCGGATCCCGCGGCGGCGGCTGCCAAGATCGGCGTGACCCTGACGGCCGCCGAGGCGCGCAAGTTTCGCGCAACGCGCGCAACGATCCGAAAAAACGCGGCCGCCTACGACAACGTGCGCCAGCACTTCATGATCGGCCAGCCGATCAAGCCGACCTTCCTGCCGCTCCTGCCCGTGCTGATGTAGTCAGCCCAGGCGCGTCGCGAAGAGATTCCAGTAATCGAGGCTGGCAATCCATACCAGCGATGCCAGGAAGAAGAGCAGATGCACCGCGCGCTCCATGCGCCCGGCTGCTGCACCGCGCAGGCGCGCGATGCAGACCGGCGCATGGAGCGCGGCAAGGGTCGCGCCGATGGTAAGCAGCCACAACGCGATTCGAAAACCCACGGTGTACTCGATCATCAGGCCGAGGTAACTCTGCAGCACGTTCCACGCACCGGCGAAGCCGGCGATATTGCAAACGCAAGCCACGACCATCAATGCGGGCGCCCAGCCGACCGCGATGTTTCCGTGGACCAGCGCCACGAGTACGACGCACGTAATGCCCGCGAAGACGAACGCAAGGCTTTTCATCAGCACCCGCTGGAACGACGCCGTCTCCCAGGCTTGCAGGCGGTACGCGGGCGCGAACGGATTGGGTCGCAGCAACGAAAGCGCGTTACCCTCGGGCTGGACGAAGGTGATGAACTCCTGTCCCGGTCGCCCATCAGGAGCGAGTTCGCGATAAGTCCGGTCCACGCCCGGCACCTCCTGCCATTCGCTGACCACCCCGGGATAGATCGCGTTCGACACGCGGAGTGTCGATTGGGGCGTGATCCCGACATCCACTTCGAATTTGGGGCCGTGGACCAGCGTCAGCGCCTTGTCCACGCGCGAGCCTGAATGCAGCGCCAGGCGATAGGTGCCGACCCAGGCGCCCGCCCGCTCCGCGAACCCGGATCGTAAAGGGATGGCATCAGTCTTTCCGGGAAAGTATTGGTCGAGGATTTCCTTGAAAAGATCGGCGAGCATCACGGGCGGCGGCGAGTTCACCGCGATGAACAAGCCGACGCCCTCTTCTGGCATGAATGCGAGGAGCGCCATGTACTCCGCCGTGAACCCTTCGTGCACGAGGACGCGCCGGCCGTTGCGGTACATCTCCCAGAATCCCAGCGCCGCGCCCTGCGACACCCGGCTGGCGCCCAGCGCGCGCGCGTGCATCAGGTCCAATGTCGCGCGTGAGGTGAACAGCGGGCGGCCATCGCTCGCCAGGTGGGCTGCGATGAACGCGGCCATGTCGTTAGCGGTCGTCGATAGCGCGCCGATGGGTGCGAGCGACCGCAGGAACTGCGGAGCCCCCGCTTTGAAAACGCCGCCAGTCGGCATGGCGCACGGAGCACCCCGGGGCGACTTGGCCTCGCCTTGCCATGAGTAGCCAGATGCCCGGTGGGCGGCCAGACCCGCCGGCAGTGGTTCCGCGAACGTGCTGTGTCGCATGCCGACCGCGTCGAAGATGCGGCGCTGGACCTGCGCGTCGAAATCTCCGGCAGCGCCGCCGCCCGCGATGAAGCCGGCGAGCCCCGCGCCCCAGTTGGAGTACGCAGCGTGCTCGGCCCGCGAAAAGTCGGTTACCGGCGGCGTGCGACGCGCCGGAACGTTGCGCTCGAGTGTCTGCGCCAGCGGCGTCGACAGCGCCGAGTCGAACTCGAGGACGTAATCCAGCGTGTTCTCCTCAAGACCGGTGGTGTGCGTGAACAGGTTCCGGATTGTCATCGGCGGGCCTCCGGGCAAGCGAAAGCCGACGTGTCGCTCCAGCGGATCCTCGAGCCCGACGCGACCGGACTCGATTTCCTGCATCAGCGCGGTCCACGTCACGGCCTTCGACACGGACCCCACGCGAAAAACCGTGTCGGCATCGACGGCCCGGCTCGACGCGAAGTCCGCGCAGCCGTAGCCCTTCTCGAAAAACGCCTTGCGATCCTTGACGATCGCGATCACGGCGCCCGCGACGGGCTGCGTGCCGAACAGGCGCTGGGTCAGCAAATCGTCGATGAAGCTTTCGAGCTCGGCGCGCGAGGCGATTCCTGCGCTTGTGAGCGGGACAGACGTCACGCCGTCCACCGGCTGCCAGCGCACCTGCGCATCGACAGGCGCGATGCACAACAGCGCTGCCAACCCCGATGCGGCGCCTTGGCGCAATCGACGCATACGCTCGCTCCCCCATTTGGCGATTCTGACGTCGCCTCGTTCGAGACTACCGCAGTGGCCTTAGGCCGGCACCTTGGACGTTCGTGGAAATCCTCGCGTAGTCTCACCCCATGTCCGTTCCCTCCTGCGCCATCCGGCTGGCCACCGTGTGCGCACTGCTGCCGTGGTGGACGATCGCCCTCGCCGAGACGTCGACCGAATCCCCCGCGGTCGCCACCGTGCCGGTCGCTGCTTCGCCTGCCGACGAAATCGACCCGGGCGTGCGGCTGGATCCGATCGTCGTCACCGCCGACAAGCGTGAGCAGACCCTGGGTACCGTCGCGACCGGCGTCAGCGTCCTGCGCGGGGACACGCTGGACGACGTCGGCGCCCGCGGCGCGGAGGACTTCGCGCGGCTGGTCCCCGGCCTGTCGCTGAACAAGGAGGCGAGCGACCGCAGCGACTATCCGATCCGCGGCGTGGCGACCGATACGCGCTTCACGATCACGCAGCGCGCGACCGGCATCTATGTCGACGAGATTCCACTGTCGGATCCGTTCATCCCCATTTCCCAGCCCGATCTCAATCCCTTCGACCTGGATCGCGTCGAAGTGCTCAAAGGGCCGCAGGCGACGCTGCACGGATCGACCGGGCTCGCGGGCGTCATCCGCTACGTCACGCGCAAGCCCGAGCCCGGCGAATTCCGCGGCGTCATGCAGGGCTCGCTGCTCGAAACGGAAGGCGGCCGCGACCGGCAGCCGCATGCCGGCGCCATGCTTAACGTTCCGCTCGGCGAAAGCGCCGCGCTCCGCGGCGCGGTGGTGCGCCGTCGGGATCCCGGCTACATCGACGACACGTTCAGCGGCACCGAGGACGTTGGCGCCGTTGAGCAGGAGCAGTCGCGCGTGCGCGGCGTTTGGGTCACGCCGTGGGACTTCGATCTCGACGTGATGTACCTGTCCCAGGACACGCAGCAGGATGACCTGCCGTATGCGGATCAGCCGGAGCGTCTGGAGCACGGCAACGCCCTCGCGCCGAGTCCGTCGAGCAGCATCTTCGACGTCGGCAACCTCGTGGCGACCTGGCGCCTGCCGATCGTCACGCTCACCTCATCCACGGGCGTGATCACGAAGGAAGCACACCTGCGCTTCGAGAGCGCCCGCACGCTTGGCACCGATTCCACCGAAGCGCCGATTTTCAACACGGCCGACACGATTGGCGAGGGTGTCACTCAGGAAATCCGCCTGACCTCCCACGACGATGACAGCCCCTGGTCCTGGCTCGTCGGCCTCTGGTATTCGCGCTACGAATCGACCTATGACCAGCACCTGCCCGCTCCCGGCACCGCGCTGCCGCTTGATCCGCTCGGCGAGGAAGACGAACTCGCGTACGGACATTTCCGCTCGCGCGGCACCGAGCAGGCTGTGTTCGCGGATGTCGGCCGACAGCTGTGGGAGACGTGGACCGTTTCGCTCGGGGGCCGCTACTACCAGACCGACCTGCGATCCCACAACGTCACGGGAGGCCTTCTCATCACCGCGGCCGCCGGCGGGCGGCAGACCAACCAGGACCAGCTGCAGGAGGAAGGCGTCAACCCGCGCGTGTCCCTGCGCTGGAACCCAACGCCGGATGCGATGGCGTACGCGCTGGTGTCCCGCGGCTTCCGCTTCGGCGGCATCCAGCTGACGCCGCCGACCGAACTCAGCACGGCCGGCACGAACATCGAGGACTCGTTCAAGTCCGACACGCTCTGGAACCACGAGGTCGGCGCCCGCACCGCTTGGCTCGACAACCGCCTGACCGTCGACCTGTCCCTGTTCTACGGCAAATGGAAGGACCTGCAGATAACGCGTACCGACAACACGGGGTTGTTCAATTTCGTGCAAAACATCGCCAGCGCGAACACGCGGGGCGCCGAGCTCGGCATCAACCTCGTCGCGCTCGCGGGATTGCAAGCGTCGATCGCCGCCACCTACGTGGACGCGCACACCGACGAGCTTTTCGTGACCTCGGCCGGCGAGGTGCCTGCGGGGACACGGCTGCCCGGCGCTCCTCGCCATCAGGCCACCGGCTTGCTCGGCTATGAGCTTCCATTGCGCCTGGCGACGCCGGGGCTCGAAGTGATCTGCTCGTGGATCGGGCCTTATCCGAACAACCTGTTCGCGACACAGACGCTGGGCGATTACACGACGCTCGATGTGCGGGCGCACGTGACGCTCGGAACGCTGCCCTTGCACCCGCGTGTCGCGCTCGGGATGTCCAACGTCACCGATGAGCGCGGCCTGGCCGGTGCATTTGCCGAGCCCGGCAGCGGGGCGCGCGACTACTACTTCATAACGCCGCGCACTGTCGCGCTCTCGACCACGCTGTCGTTCTGACGCGCGAAAAAGAAAGGGCCGCTCGCGCGGCCCTTTCGTCCCTGCCCTCGCGGGTCAGTGGAACTGCTCTTCCACGTTCGCGGGTCTTAACGTGTCAGGCCGGCAATCCCCGATTCAAGGCCACGTCAAACAGCCGGCCGATGTCCCGCATGTAGCCATCGTCCTGGCAGAGCAGCACGACAATGGCCTCCGCCGGGTCTCTTCGCCGCGCTTCCGCGCAGGTCCAGGCCAGTGGCGCGGCGGTCGACAGCGTCGGCACTACGCCTTCGAATCGGGCAGCGTCGGAGGCGACTTCCGCGGCGAGAGCTCCAGAAATTGGGCCGCGTGTGGCGGCCCGATTCGCTAACCGACTCAACGGACTAGTGAACTGCGCTTCCTTCCGAGCTAGCGAGCGACCTCAACATTGTCGAGGTTGAAGTAGATTTCGTCGCTGCTGGTGCCCGCGCTGCTGATTTCCAGCTTGAGGACGTTGACTGCGTTGACACACCCGGCGTACGCCGGCGTGCTCAGTTGCGGGCTGCCGTCGCGATACCAGGTCATCGCACCGTTGGGCTGGATGATCAGCACGTAGGTATGCCAGCTGGTATCGGGCGTGATCGCGTTGTTGGCGAGCGGCCTCGAGCCGCCGTTGCGCAGCTCGTATTGCACGAGAGTGCGATGCACGTTGGCAGCCGCGAGACAGGTATTGGTGCCGTTGCTCGTATTCAGGAACATCAGCAACTGGCCGTCGAGCGAGGTCGAGCGATTCGAGACGTGAGCGGTGAAGCTGAGGCCGCCGGTCGGGTCGAAGTTCACGTTGGCGGTTATCTTGCCGGCGGTCGTGCCTGAACCGGCTGCTTTGAAAAACTGGGCCGAGGGAATGGCGTTGCCGTATGCGCCGTCGATCGTCGCGCCGGCGATGTTCGTGATCCACCTGTCGAAGGTGCCGGACGAGAAGTCGTCTTCGAACAAGACGACCGGCCCGCCGCCCCCGCCCCCACCGTATCCGCCGCCTCCGCCGCCCCCACAGGCCACCAGGAATGCGATTCCAGCGAAGCTCAGTATCCGGATACTCCAAGTCTTCGCGCGCATGGCATCGCCGGCTCAAGGGCTCCGGCAAAGTGTAACAACAAAAGAAAACCCCGGACTCCGGGGTTTTCCATGCAGCGGTCGCTCAGTGAAACTGCTCTTCCTCAGTCGACCCCGTCAGCGCCTTCACGCTCGAAGTGCCACCCTGGATCACCGTCGTCACGTCATCGAAATACCCGGTGCCGACTTCCTGCTGGTGCGACACGAACGTGTAGCCCTGCTCGCGCGCCTTGAACTCCGGCTCCTGCACCATGTTCACGTAGTGCTTCATGCCCTCGCCGCGCGCGTAGGCGTGCGCGAACTGGAAGGTGTTGAACCAGTTGATGTGGATGCCGGCCAAGGTGATGAACTGGTACTTGTAGCCAAGGTCTGAGAGATCCTGCTGGAACTTGGCGATCTGCTTGTCGTCGAGGTTCTTCTTCCAGTTGAACGATGGCGAGCAGTTGTAGCTCAGCAGCTTGCCCGGGCAGGCCTTCTGCACGGCCTGCGCGAACTCACGCGCAAAACCAATGTCCGGCACGCCGGTCTCGCACCAGACGAGGTCCGCGTACGGCGCGTACGCCACGCCGCGACTGATGGCCTGTTCGAGGCCGTTCTTCACGCGGTAGAAGCCTTCCTGCGTGCGCTCTCCGGTGAGGAACGGCTTGTCGTTCGGGTGGAAGTCGCTCGTGATCAGGTTGGCGGCCTCCGCGTCGGTGCGCGCCAGGATCAGGGTCGGCACGCCCATGACGTCGGCGGCGAAGCGCGCGGCGATCAGCTTCTCGACCGCTTCCTGCGTCGGCACCAGGACCTTGCCGCCCATGTGGCCGCACTTCTTGGCAGCCGCGAGCTGGTCTTCGAAGTGCACGCCGGCGGCGCCGGAACTGATCATGTTCTTCATCAGCTCGAAGGCGTTCAGCACGCCGCCGAAGCCGGCTTCCGCGTCCGCCACGATCGGCAGGAAGAAGTCGATGAAATCCTTGTGGCCGGGGCCGACGCCCTTGCTCCACTGGATCTCGTCGGCGCGCGTGAAGGTGTTGTTGATGCGGCGAACCATGGTCGGCACCGAGTCGTACGCGTAGAGCGACTGGTCGGGGTACATGGTTTCGCTGGTGTTGCCGTCGGCGGCAACCTGCCAGCCGGAGAGGTACACGGCCTCGAGGCCGGCCTTGGCCTGCTGCATCGCCTGGCCCGCGGTGATGGCGCCAAACGCGTTGACGTAGCCCTTCTTGGCTTCACCATTGACCAGCTTCCACAGCTTCTCGGCGCCACGCTTGGCGAGCGTTTGCTCGACCTGCAGGCTGCCGCGCAGGCGCACGACGTCAGTGGCGGTGTAACCGCGCTTGACCAGCTTCCAGCGCGGGTTGCTCGCCCAATCCTTTTCGAGGGCCTTGATCTGGTCGTCACGCGTCATTGCTGTCCTTTAGGGGTTAGGGATTAGGGGTTGGGGGTTAGGGGTTAGGCCCTAATCCCTCAGTCCAGAAAATCGTAGGCGGGCAGCGTCAGGAAGTCGGCGACCTCGCCGGACGTGCTCATCTTCGCGACGAGACCCGCGGCCTCGATCATGCGGCTGCCGTAATACTTGTCGGCGCCGAGTTGCTGCTTGATCGTGCCCAGTTCCTCGTCGATGACTTGGCTCACCAGCATTGGCGTGACCTTGCGGCCGTCGCTCAGCGTGGCGCCGTACTTCTGCCACTGCCAGATCTGCGTGCGGCTGATCTCGGCGGTGGCGGCGTCTTCCATGAGGTTGTGCAGCGGCACGCAACCGTTTCCGCGCAGCCAGGCCTCGGTGTACTGGACCGAGACGTTGATGTTGTTGCGCAGGCCGGCCTCGGTCATCTGGCCTTCGGGCCGCGTGAGCAGGTCGTCGGCCTTGATGCCGTAGTTGAACTGCTTGTGCAGCTGGTTGGGCGTGGGCATGTGCTCGTTGAACACATCCATCGCGATCGGCACCAGGCCCGGGTGCGCGACCCAGGTGCCGTCGTGGCCGTTGCGCACCTCGCGCAGCTTGTCGGCGCTCACCTTGGCGAACACCTCGGCGTTCTTGGCCGCGTCCTTGGTCGGGATGAAGGCGGCCATGCCGCCCATGGCAAAGGCGCCGCGCCTGTGGCAGGTCTCGCACAGGAGCTTCGAGTACGAATCCAGGAAGTGCTTGTCCATCGTGACCTGGAGGCGGTCCGGGACCATCCAGTCGCCGTGCGCGTTGAGCGTCTTGATGCAGGAGAAGATGTAGTCCCAGCGGCCGCAGTTGAGGCCGGCCA
>DATLBT010000103.1:0-6212 GCA_035526825.1 Verrucomicrobiia bacterium
CGGCGTAGTTCCACTCCAGCAGCCTGCGCGCGGTGCCGCCGGTAAACGGCAGCAGGATCAACGCCGGGCGTTTGCTGCGCGACGAGCCGCGCGGGATCAGGATCGTGCTGCCCTGCCGCGTGGTCTCGGATGTAAACTCTGACCGTTCCAACTCGTCGGACTCGTCGTCCGAATCGGCACTTGCGGCGCCCGTACAAGCGAGCATCAGTACCAGAGCAGTTGTTCGCCAGAAATGCATGTTGACCCTCATGAAATGTGCGCCGCGTACCCGTAGATTACTTATTCGCAGAGATAAGCACGATTGACACCTCGACACCTCGTCTTGCATTAGAACTCGCCGCCTTCGCTGCGGTGATCGTCGCAGACGCATTGGGCCTGGTGCCGCTGACGCTCACCATCGGACTACTGCCGGTGGTGTGGGTCTTGCTGCGGCTGTCGCGCGAACCTTGGTCCTCGATCGGCTTGAGTCTCCCGCCCCATCTGCCGCGGGCGATCGCGATCGGTGCGGCGGCGGGCGTGGCGATGGAGCTGGTGGCCGTGTTCGGCACCACGCCCTGGATCAGCGATTTTTTCGGCACCGAACCGGATTACTCGGACCTCCGGATCATTCAAGGCAATCTCAAGTACCTGTTGATCTTCCTGGCGCTGAACTGGACGCTGGCTGCCTTTGGCGAGGAGATCTGCTGGCGCGGCTTCCTGATGCAACGGGTGGCACGGTTGTTTGGAGGCGGCACCGCGGCGTGGGCGTCCAGCTTGTTGTTGGTAAGCGCGATATTCGGCTGGGTTCATTCCGAGGAGGGTCTCTCAGGCGCGGTGCAGGAGGGTTTGAGCGGGCTGTTGCTGGGCGTGCTGTTCCTTGCCAATGGGCGCAACCTGACCGTCCCGATCGTGGCGCACGGGGTGTCGAATACCGTGCCGTTCGTCCTCATCTATCTTGGTCGTTATCCTGGAGTGGGCTAAGGGACGCATGACATTTTTCGAAAACCGGATTCCTCCGCCCCTGGTAGCCCTGCTTTTCGCAGGCGCCATGTGGGGCCTGGCGTCGTCCACGCCTTCCCTCGACATTCCAAGGAATGCGGCTTACATGATCGCGGGCAGCCTCGCACTTCTGGGCTTCGTTACCATGCTGGCCGGGGCCCTTTCTTTTCGTCGCGCGAAGACGACCATCAATCCGCTGAAGCCGGAGACTGCTTCCACCCTCGTCACCAGTGGCGTTTACCGGTACACGCGTAATCCGATGTACCTGGGAATGTTGCTGGTACTGATTGCCTGGGCGGTAGCCCTGTCTTCGATGGCTGCCTTTATTGGAGTCGTTGCTTTTTGGCTTTACATTGGGCGCTTCCAGATCCGACCCGAAGAAAGGGCGCTAATGGCAGTGTTCGGAAGCGCGTTTGCGGCATATAGGTCCAACGTTCGACGGTGGCTCTGAGGCCCGAAGCTTGAATCCCACGTCGATCCGCCTGAACAAGTTCATCAGCGAAAGCGGCATCTGCTCGCGCCGCGAAGCGGATCGCTTCATCGAGCAGGGCGTCGTATTCATCAATGGCCGGCGGGCCACGCTGGGCCAACGGGTCGGCCCGGGGGACCGGGTCAAGGTCAACGGGCAGGCACTCGAGCCACGCGCGGCGGATGAATTCATCTTCATCGCCTTGAACAAGCCCGTCGGCGTGGTCAGCACGACCGAAGACGGCGAGAAAGCAAACATCGTCGATTTCGTGAATCACAGCACCCGGCTCTTCCCGATCGGACGGCTGGACAAGGATTCACAAGGCCTGATTTTCCTGACCAACAACGGCGACCTGGTCAACAAGATCCTGCGCGCCGGCAACAACCACGAGAAGGAATACCTGGTCACCGTCAACAAGCCGATCACCGACGCCTTCATCGCCGGCATGGGCAACGGCGTGCCGATCCTGGGCGAAATGACCCGCAAGTGCCCGGTCAACAAAGAATCGCCATTCATTTTCCGGATCACGCTGATCCAGGGCCTCAACCGCCAGATTCGCCGCATGTGCGAGCACTTTGGCTACCAGGTGACAAAACTCGAGCGCATCCGGATCATGAACATCCGGTTGAAGGGTCTGCCGCTCGGGGATTGGCGCGACTTGACCGAGGAGGAGCTGGCGACCTTGCTGGGCTCCCTCGAGCATTCCTCGTCCGAAGCAGGCCCGGGGCCCCGCAGATCACGCAGGCCACCGCGGCCCCACCGACACAAATGAACCTGAAGGGAGCGTCGTAGCACATGGCAAAACTGTCCAAGCCTCAGCGCGCGGTAATGATCTGGATGAGCCGTGGCTGGAAGGCCTACGTCGCCGGCGGCAAGAACCGCGTGGAGATCAACGGCCGTCGCGTCTGCACGACGGACACCATGGAGACCCTCGAGCGCGCGGGGTTGGTCACGCGGCTCGGCGCTGCAGCGTGGGAGCCGACCGATGCTGGTCGGCAGTGGACCGATGCAGTGGAGCTCGAGGGTCGCAGAACCGCACCTGCGGAGTAGAATGCCGCTCCAACATCAGGAGCGTCCGTCATGCCCAGATACGTAATCGAGCGGCACATCCCGGGGTCCGGCAAGTTCAGCGCCGACGAACTGAAGTCGATCTCGATGACGTCGCTCAACGTCCTCCAGAAGATGGGGCCGAAGATCCAGTGGGTCCACAGTTTCGTGACCGGTGACGTGATCTATTGCATCTATGTGGCGCCGGATGAGGCGACGATCCGCGAGCACGCAAAACAGGGCGGCTTCCCGGCCAACAAGATCTCCGAGGTGGCAGCGGTCATCGATCCGACGACCGCGGAGTGACTGCCTCGGCCGCGCCGCGGCTCATCACGATCCGGCTGAGCCACTACTGCGAAAAGGCGCGCTGGGGCCTGGACTACACGGGCGCGCCGTATTTCGAGCAGGCAGTCGCCCCGCCCTTTCACCGCCTGAAGCGCAGCGCCGGCGGCACGGTGCCGGTGCTCGTCGACGGCGAGCGGCGCCTCGGCCAGTCGCACGACATCCTCGTGCATGCGGACCGGACCGGCCGACGGCGCCTATATCCCGATGATCCCGCCGCGCTGCGCGCGGTGCAGGAGCACGAGCAGGCGTTCGACAAGGAACTCGGACCCGCGGTGCGGCGCTACTGCTACTGGCTGCTGCTCGGGCAAACGCGGCTGCTCAGCCGCGTGTGGTCCGACGGCGTGCCGCCGTGGCAGGCCGCGCTGATGCCGGCACTGGCACCGGCGGTGGTGGCACTGGTGAAACGCTCGTATCGCGTGACCCCGGATAGCGCGAAGCGATCGTTCGAGCGCGTGATGCAGGCGTGGGCGCGCGTCGAGGCCCAGGTCACGACGAAGCGCTGGCTGGTCGGCAATGCGTTCAGCGCTGCGGACCTGACCTTGTGCGCACTGTCGGCGCCGATGGTGCTGGCGCCGGAGTACGGCGGCTCGATGCCGCATCTGGATGAGCTGCCGGCCGGCTCGCGCGAAGGCGTCGAGGCACTGCGCAAGACGGTCGTCGGCGCGCACGTCATGCGCACTTACGCGACGCTGCGACATCAGCATGGCGCGGACGCGCAAGCGCCCGGTTGAGCCTGCGGTCGGGCCACCGCTCACGCCGGACCGGCGTTACATCGTGGTGCGGGGACGGCTGTGGCGCGCGGCGAATCCGCGCCTGTCTCGTGCACGCCGGGTCGAGCTCACGCGCAGGCTAATGGCGGCGCGTCGCGCCGTTGGCCTTGCGCTGCGTTCAGGCGACGACGCGGCCCTGCGGCGCGCGCGCAAGGCGGTCGACGCGGCCAAGGTGGCGCTCGGCGAGCGCGGTCCGGCGTGGTGGCGCGACGGCAGCAAGGATTGGAACCGCTACCTGGCGCGCAACTCGCCCTATGCCGAGTGGTACGCCAAGCTCCCCGTCAGGCGACCCGCACCGTGCTGAGCACCGCGTAGCGCAATAGTTCGTTGCTGCGACGGAAGTGCAATGAGCGCATCAAGCGTGCGCGGTGCGTTTCCACCGTCTTGACGCTGAGCTGCAGGTGCGCGGCGATCTCCTTGGTGGCGAAACCTTCGCCGAGGAGCTGCAGGATCTCGCTCTGCCGGGGAGAAAGCTTCGGGCCTCGCTGCGTCTGCGCTTGCGCCTGCACCACATGCTCGGCATCGGCATGCATGGAGATGACGATGACGCGCACCTCAGGGTGATCGCGCTTGAGGTGGCCCAGCACGTCGTAGCCACTGACGCGGCTCATGATGAGGTCGATGACGACGACGTCCGGCCGATGCAGCGCGACGAGGTTGGCAATCTGGTCGCCGTCGTCGGCTTCGGCCACCACTTCGGCGCCCGGCAAGCTCTCGAGCAGGCGGCGCAAGCCGGCGCGCGCGAGGGTGTGTTCATCCGCCAAGATTATTCGCACTTTACTGGGCCCCCATAAGCAGCCACTCTGGGGGTGTAACTTGGGCTTCGCTATTGGACCAAGGTAGAAAAGTTGCGGGCGCCACGCCCGTCGGGGCCAATACCTACAATGTATTTGCCGCCAATCCCCGGCGAAGGGATGCTGCGCGGGTCGTTCACCAACCTGAAGGGGAGAGAGTCATGCGTAGAACCATTCTTGGAGCCGTCGCGGGGCTGGGTTTGGCTTTCGCCATGCCGGCGCTCGCCGCCGACCGCAGCGACGACGATCGCCTCACCCGCGAGGAAGTCGAAGAGCGCAAGCGCGAGGTCCGTGAGATGGAGCGCGAACTGCGCGAGCAGGAGCGCGAGGAGGAGCAGGAGGAGGCCCGTGTGCATGAGCGCCGGACCGTCCGCCGCCAGCACCACCATGGCCGCGCCTGGATCGGCGTCGGCGCCGGCGTGGGGTACGGCGATGTCGAGACGGTCTGCGGCGCGCCCAACACGTCCAACCGGGAGTGCACCGAGGGCGGCATCCTCGACACGTTCACCGGCAACGTCACGCTGGCCGGGGCCAACGGTGCCGCGCTGCGACTGCGCGGTATTCGCGAGGGCGACAAGGAAGATGACGGCCGCACCCCGTACGAGACCGCGGCGATGATCGGCTCGCGCTTTGGCCGCAGCAACTGGTACGGCCTGATTGGCTATGGCCGCGTGCACCATCCCGACGACGAAGCCGTGAAGGACCAGAGCGGCGGCTTTGCTTGGGAGATCCTGTTCGCGCCGTCGCACACCGGGCCGGTCGGGCTGGAGCTGGGATTCCAGGGCCACAACGGACACCACGCGGATTTCGTGGCGTTCAACATCGGGATGCGGTTTGGGGTGTTGCGCTAAAACGTAGGCGGACTTCGAGGGCGGCCGGGATCAGTCCCGGCCGCCCTTTTTCATGAGTCCCGTTCAGCGCGCCGGGGCGTACCGGTTGCGGCGACTGCGCACCCATGCCGGCAACAGCAGCCAGAGGCTCAGCAAACTCCAAGAGCCGCCGCCTCCCTCTTGCGGCGGGACGTCGTCGTCCGTGATCTCGGCCGTACGCTGCTGAACGCCCGTCTCGGTGCCGTTGGTGACCGCCGTGATGTCGACCACGATGGTCTCGTTGGCCTCGTCGACGGCGTCGTTGACGGCTGTGGCCGTTGCGGTGCCGGAGGTGGAGCCGGCCGGGATGGTGATCGACGTGGAAGAGCGCGTGTAATCGGTGGCGTCGATAGCCGTACCGGTAAAGCCGAGCGTCACCGTCACGACCTGGCTCGAAACCGCCGATAGCGTCGCCGTGAAAGTCGCCGTGCCGCCGGCTTCCGCCATCGGCGTGCCGGACACCGCCAGCGTCACGGCCGGGGCGCCGTCGTCATCGACGATCGTCGCCACTGCCTGCTGCGTACCCGTCTCGGCGCCATTGGTGACCGCGGTGATGTCGACCACGATGGACTCGTCGATTTCATCGATGCTGTCACTCACCGCCGTCGCGGTCGCCGTGCCGGAAGGCGACCCCGCAGGGATGGTGATGGTCGTCGTTGACCGTGTGTAGTCCGTGGTGACGGTGGCCGTGCCGGTGAAGCCCAGCGTCACCGTCACGGCCTGGCCGGATACCGCCGAAAGCGTCGCCGTGAAGGTCGCGATGCCGGCGTTCTCCGCAGTCGGCGTGCCCGAAACCGCAAGCGTCACGGCCGGGGCCGCGTCGTCATCGGTGATCGTCACGATGACCTGCTGCGTGCCCGTCTCGGTTCCGTTGGTCACGCCGCTGATGTCCACCGTCACGGTCTCATTGGCTTCATCCAAGGCGTCGTTGGTCGCCGTG
>DATLBT010000104.1:0-4325 GCA_035526825.1 Verrucomicrobiia bacterium
TCGGAGGGGTTCATCGTCGACAACCACGAGGATTCGGTCGTCGAGCTGGGAGCGTTGGCCGCCGCGGCCCGGACCAGCATCTACGCGCTGAAGCTGGACGATCAGCTCTTTTCCGCTAGCGCTACGGAACGAAGCGCGCCGGTGGCCCCGATGAACGACCGTATCGTGCGCGGCCAGGGACTTGACACGCTGGTGGCCGCCTCGCGTGGCACGTTGTTCAACGTGATCGGCAGCGCCGAGACGATCGTCGAGCGCCTCCAGGCGGAGCTGTCCGGCTACTATCTGCTCGGCGTCGAATCGGCCCCATCGGACAAGGATGGCAAGGCACATCCCATACGCGTGGATGTCAGCCGCCGAGGGCTGACTATCCGGTCGCGTCGCGCGCTGATGGCCTCGACCGCCACGCGGCAGCCGCGCAACGCTCGTGAAGCGGTCATCGTCGCGCTTCAGACACCGCTGCCGCTCTCGGGCCTGCCGCTCCGGGTGGCGACGTATTCGCTGCTCGGGCCAGAGGCTGACAAGGTGCAGCTTCTGATTCACGCCGACGTGGGCACCGATTATTCGACCTCCCGGGTGGTATCGCTGGGATATGTCATCGCCGACGATCAGGGTCGTGTTGTCGACAGTCAATTGTCGAACGATCGGCTTCCGCCGGTAATGAACGGCGTGCCGTCGGCGCTGCAGTTCTCCGGTGGCGCCAGCTTGCCGCCGGGCGAGTACACGTTGAAGTTCGCGGTTGCCGAAGGCGATCGCGTCGGCACGGTCGAGCACACGATCCGGGCCGGGGTGGCGCCCGCATCGACGCTGCGCGTGAGCGACTTGATGGCCGGCGGACCGGTCAACGCCAGTGGCGAGCTGCTCCGGCCCACGGTCGGCTACAGCATCGTTTTTGGCGCGGTCCACGGATACATGGAGGCGTATGGCAGCGGCGCCGGCGCGCTGACCGCCAAATACGAGATCGCCGAGGATGAACAAGGTCCGTCGCTGCTCGACGCCGAAGTGGCACCGCGCATGGCCGGCGACAGCCGGGCGATCTTCACGCGGGTGCTGCCGGTCCGCCAGCTGCCGCCAGGGAAATACGTGCTCCGCGCGACGTTGTCGTCAGGCGCGGCAACCGTGAAAACGGCGACGCGATCCTTCGAGTTATCAGCGCCCGCGGTGCTGATGACGTCGGCGTCCTCCAGCACGATCACGACGCCGTCCGAGGTCTATCTGCCGGTCGCCGAGACGGCGTTCTTGCGCCGTTTCGATGTCGCCGACGTCTCCCGCAAGGAAACCGTGCAGATGTTCCGCGCGCGGGTCCCGGAAGGAGCGCTGCCCGCGTTCGACCGGGGTGTGCAGTACTTGAGCCGCGGCGCCTACGCCGACGCCGAATCGACGCTCAAGAGCGCGATCAATCCGGACATCGACAGCTCGGCGCTGTTGGCGTACCTTGCAGCGGTCTTCGCCGCCACCGGGCACGATGCCGATGCCTCCGGAGCGTGGCAAACTGCTCTCATCGATGGTTCCGATGCCCCTCAAGTGTATGAGTGGCTGGCGGGCTCCCTGCTGCGCACGCGCGACCTGAGCACCGCCCGCAGCATGCTGGAAGAAGCGACCGCCAAATGGCCGGCCGACACGCGCTTCGCCCGGCCGCTGGCGCTCGTGTACGCGACGTTCGGCCAGGGAGTGGAGGCGGTGCGTTCGCTCGAGCGTCACCTTGCCGAGCACAAAGACGATGTTGAGGGGCTGTTCATGGGCGTGGAGTGGCTGTACCAGCTCCGCGCTGCGGGTGTCTCGGCGCATTCGCCGGCCGAGGATTTGAAGCTGGCGAAGAGCTATGCCGACGCCTACGCCAAAGCCAAAGGTCCGCAGTCGGCGCTCGTGAAGCAGTGGCTGGGTGCGATGGAGAAGAAACGGTAGGGATGGTCTGAAGACCGCCCCCTACAGATCACGAGAAGATAGGGGACGGGTCGGGACCGTCCCCTTGCGAATCAACTCGCTGAGTCGTCTTTCTTCGTTCGTTTTCTTGGCCGGCTCGCTTTTTTCGCAACAGGTTTGGCGGTTGACCGTGCGCCGCGCAGTGAGCTGTGCGGTGCGGCTTCCGAAAACGACCCGATCGCGGCGCGCGCTCGCGGACGCCGTGCCTTCGCACGACCAAGCAGTTCAGCGGTCGTATCGACGACCGTGACGGTTTCCGGTTCGATCGCTTCGGCCTCGATCGGCTCGGCCTGATTCCCCGTATCCATCATCGCGTCGTCAGCAGCCGGCGTCGATACCGGCGTCTCGGCAATCGGGGCACGCGCCATCGCCGGACCCTGGAAGACGCGGAGTCCGCCGCGACGATCGCGTTCGACCCGAATCAGGCCTTCACGCTGGCACGCCTTCAACAGGTCCATCAGTCCGCCAAAGCCGTACCTCCGTTCGTCGTAGCCGGCCGCCCGCAGAATCTGTTTGACGTTCCGAAGATACATCGGCCATCGCGCATTGACGGCGGCGGTCATCAACTGCCCGGCGACGCGAACGCCTTCGGCGTTATCACCGAGGCGCGGCGGCATTTCCGGCGTGTCAGCCGGCCGGGCGCCTGATGCCAGGTCGGGATTGGCGTTCGCAACGTCGGCCAGCGGCCTGAACATGGTCACATTGTCGGGCACCGCCGTATCGCCGCCGCCATCGCCTTCAGCCGCGCTGCGCAGCTTGGCGCTTGCTTCTCCTTCGTCCGAAAAGCCGGGCGTCAGCTCCACCATCACGCTGCGGCCGGCGTGCTTCAACTGCACCAGGCCGGCTTGCGCCAGCTTCTCGGCGAAGTCGAGGAATGACGAGGCGCCGTAGGTACGCTCGGAAAACGTCGAGTCCAGCTGCAGCAGCGTGCTCTTGAGCAGGCCAGTCTGCGGCGACACCTCGCGGTCGGCGAGCACCTTGAGGGCGCGCCGCACGATCGGAAACGCCTGCGCAATCGGTACGGAGGCCATGGTCGGCGCCGGCGGGCGGCCGCCGCGGACCGCGGCGGGCTTTCTGACGAGATTCTCGTAGGCGATGAACTCGTGACAGTTCCGCTGCAGGATGATGCTCGTAAAGGCGCGGCCGCCGATCACGAACACCTTCTTGTCGTACTGCTTCAGCTTCTCGACCAGCGACAGAAAATCGCTGTCGCCGCCGACGATCACATAGGCGTTGATGTGGGTGTGTGTGAACGCCATTTCGAGGGCGTCGAGCGCGAGGTTGATGTCGGCGCCGTTCTTGTCGCCGCCTGGCGTGAGGTTGCGTTGGACGAGGCGCACGGCGTGCTGCGTGAGAGCGCGGCTGTACTCGCCGGCACGGGTCCAGTCAGCATAGGCGATCTTCGTCACCACTTCGCCGCGCTCTTTGAGCGCTTCGAGAATGATGCCGACGTCGAAGTGCTCGCCGAGGGTGGTTCTGACGCCGATTTCGATGTTGTCGAAGTCGATGAATACGGCGATGTTGACGCGTTCCTGATGGGCCAAGAGAGTTCCTTGTGAGAGTTGATGCGCTCGCGTGGCAGCGGAGTGCTGCGAGGCCGGGACGTCAACCGCAGCGGCTGGATAAGCCAGCCCTATTTGCGCAGCGGTTCGATACCGGGCCTTCACCGAGGCGTGCTCATTCTATAGCAGGTCGAGGGTTGGCGCTTCTGATTTCGTGACCGCGGTCCGTGGCGTGCCCTTTCTGGAAATCTACGAGAGGGGCTCGGGCGCCGCCGGCTGCGGACGGATCACACGGGCGAAACCGCCTCGCTGGAGGAGCTCGCGGCCTTTGCCGCCTCGGCCGGTCACCTCGTATTTTCCGGTGCTAATCGTCTGCTCGCTGCCTCGCGTTGTCTCGACCGTGAGCAGATCGCGATCGCCTGTGGACGCGACGAAGCCGAGCACCCGGTCTTCTCCTGGCGACAGCTTGATCAGGATGACGCCTTTTCCCGGGCCGGAAAGATAGTTCACCTCATCGACCTTACAGAGCAGCCCGCGGGCTTCCGCGGTGGCGGCGATGAGAATTTCAGTGCCGCGGACGCGCTCGACGCCGACCACCTCCGCGCCGTCGGCCGGCCGCGCAAACCGGCGTCCGGCCCTGGTGCTGACGTCGACGAACGGCTCGAGGCCGAACCGAAGCGCGTAACCGTCGCTGGTCACGGCCACGGCGTGCGGGGTCCTGGAGTCAGCGGGGTCTGACCCCGCTTTGCTCGGCGAGGTCACACCCCGGCCGCCGAGGGCGCGTGGGTCCAGGCTCATCGCCGCAACGACCTTTTCACCATCCCGCAGCTTGAACAAACGCTGGATCGGCTCGCCGTAACCGGTGGACGCCGGAATATCGATGATCCGTGACGTGTACGCCGC
>DATLBT010000105.1:0-31703 GCA_035526825.1 Verrucomicrobiia bacterium
GATACCGCATCTGGGGCGCCACCGCGGGCATGCTGTGGAACCTGCAGCAGAAGGTCGCCGCGAATGCCTGACCGGCTCACCCATGCGAAACGGGTGCAGCGTGCCGCGGCGCGGCGAGGCTTCGACTGGCCGGCCAACGACCCGCGCGTGTGGGACAAGCTCGCCGAGGAGATCGGCGAGCTGAAGCGCGCCGGCGGCAACCCCAAGCGGGTCAAGGACGAACTCGGCGACCTGCTGTTCATGGTGGTGAACCTCGCGCGCCACCTGCGCGTCGAGCCTTCCGCGGCGCTCGCGCAGGCTACGCGCAAGTTCGAGCGGCGGTTTGCCTACGTCATGCGCCAGGCTCGCTCGTTACCGCACGGCGAGGGAAGACTCGAGGCGATGGAGGTACTGTGGCAGGAAGCCAAGCGCCGTGAAAGAAGCAAATAAAGAAGGCTCGCAAAGGCGCAAAAGGTGAAGAAAGACGCAAAGGGAAGATTGAGTTGAATCTTTCTTTCTTGCGCCTTTCAGTTCCTTTGCGCTTTTGCGTGCCTTCTTTAAGTCTTCAGGCGTCAGTCGCGCGTGTAGCGCTCGAGGAACGCCAGCACGTCGGCGTTTTCCTCGATCTGCTTCGATAGCGGCGTGCCAGCACCCCCGGCGCCGTGGCCGGCGCGTGTCTCGACGCGGATCAGCACCGGCCGCTCGCCGCCCTGCGCGGCCTGCAACGCCGCGGTGTATTTGAAAGAGTGCAGGGGGTGCACTCGGTCATCGCGCTCGGCCGTGGTGACCAGCACCGCGGGATAGCGCGTGCCGGCCCTGGTGTTGTGCACCGGCGAGTAGGCGCGCAGGACCGGAAACATCGCCGGGTCGTCGCTGCGGCCGTAGTCGCCGGCCCAGGCATAGGCGATGCCGAAGCGGTGGTAGCGCAGCATGTCGAGCACGCCGACCGCGGCGTGCGCGGCGCCGAACAGGTCCGGACGCTGGTTGAGCACCGCGCCCACCAGCAAGCCGCCGTTGGAGCGGCCCCGCGCGGCGAGCTGCGCCGGTGTCGTGATGCCGCTGCGCACGAGGTGCTCGCCGGCGGCGATGAAGTCGTCGAACACGTTCTGCTTGTGCGCGAGCATGCCGCCTTCGTGCCAGGCCTCGCCGTACTCGGTGCCGCCGCGCAGGCTGACTTGCGCGAATACGCCGCCGCGCTCCATCCAAACGAGGTGCGCCACGTTGAACGACGGCGTCAGCGGATTGGCAAAGCCGCCATAGCCGTACAACAGGGTGGGCGCGGGGCCGGACGGAGCATCTCGTCGGCGGCTGACGAACATCGGCACTCGCGTGCCGTCCTTCGAGGCAAAAAACACCTGCTCGGTGACGTAGTCTTCGGCGCGGAATGCCAGCGTCGGGGGATGGAAAGCGGCCTGCTCGCCGCGGACAAGGTCGTGGCGGTAAACCGTGCTCGGCCGGCTGAACGACTCGAAGCTGAAGTGGATCACCGCGGAGGCGTCGCCGCGCAAGTCCTTGACCGTCCCGGGTCCGGGCAGGGGGATGGCACCAAGCGAGCGGCCGTCCGGAGCGTAGCGATGCAGGCGCGCCGCGGCGTCGTGCAGGTAGCTCGCGACGATCTCGCCACCGAGGAGCCGCGCATCGAGCAGCACGTCGACGGACTCGGGCACGATCTCGCGCCACGCGGCGCGGCCGCGCTGGCGCAGGTCGCAGGCGAGGATCCGGTACCGCGAAGCACCCGCGCTGGTGCGGAAGAACAACAGCGGACCGTCGCTGCCGACGAGGTAGTACTTGCCTTTCCAGTTCGTGACGATGGGCCGCGACGGACCGCCACGGCGCAGGTCGCGGACCAGCACCTGTTTTTCGGAGTCTTCGGTGCGTTCAACGTAAATCACGGTGTAGCGTCCATCGTCGGTCGGCTCGCCCCAGATGAACCAGCCGGGCTGGTCAGGGCGCTCGTGGACCAGCGTGTCGCGCGACTGATCGGTGCCGAGCGCGTGGTAATAGAGTCGCGCGTGGGTCACGGTAGGAGGCGCGCCAACCGCCGCGTTCGGCGCGGGAAAGCGCGAATAGAAGAAGCCCTTGCTGCCGCCATTCCACGCGATACGCGCCGCATCGAAGTTGAAATTCACGCCACGCACGCGGTCGGGCAGGACGCGGCCGGATGCGATTTCGAGCAGGCGGTACTCGACCCAGTCACTGCCGCCGGTTTGCACGGCGTACAAAACATGGAGCCCGTCGGGGGACAGCGTCCAGTGCGCCATGGCATCCGCGCCGTCGGCGGACCAGGAGTTCGGGTCGATCAGCACGCGCGGCATTGCGGCGGGCGCGTCCTGGATCATCAGCACCGGCTGGTCGGTGCGCCCGTCATGGCGCGTGTAGACCAGCGCGCCGGCGGGCGTCGTCCGCGGCGGGCTGTGCCGCTCGTGGCTCCACAGTGCCGCGAGGCGCTCGCGGATGGCCTCGCGCCCCGGCAAACGCGCCAGCAACGGTTGCGACAGCGCGTTCTGTGCCGCGACCCACGCGCGCGTCTCCGCGGAGTCCGCGTCCTCGAGCCAGCGCCAGGGATCGGCGACTTTCGTGCCGAAGTAGTCGTCGACGACGTCGGCCCTTCGCGCGGGCGGGTATTCCACGGTGCGCTCGGGCATGGAGGCGCAGGCGGCGAGCATTAATGCGGCTCCGGCCGCAGCGGCGCTCGCTCGCATCACTCGGCGACCACGCGCAGGCCCAGGTCTTCGGCGCGGGCAGAGGCCGCGCTGTTGCCGCGGCCGAAGGAGCGCAGCGAGTTGGGTCGAGCGCGCCAGCCGCCGCCGCGAATGACGTGCTCCGTGCAATCCGGAGCTTGCAGCGGGCGGCCGTCGGCCGGCGCCCCAGCGTACGAGTCGCGCCAGCAATCCTCGACCCATTCCCAGGCGTTACCCGCCATGTCGTAAAGGCCGAAGGCATTCGGCTCGAACGTGCCGACCGGCGCGAGCGCGGCGAAGCCGTCGTTGCATTCGACCGCGCCCAGTTTCGGATCGCGCTTGAGAGCCGCCTGGTCGGCACCGTTGCCGTAGCGGCACTGCAGGCGCCGATCGCCGCCCCAGTAGCGCGAGCTGCCCGCGCGCGCGCGAATGGCGAATTCCCATTCGCTTTCGCTCGGCAGGCGATAGCGCCGCCCGGCCTGTTGGCTGAGCCACGCGGTGTAAGCGCGGGCGTCGTTCCACGACACATTGACGACCGGGGCCTTGCTCGCCTCGCCGCTGGCCGGGCCCGGCGCCACGGGTGCGCAGCCCTTCGCGACGACGCACGCGCGCCATTCGCCAACAGTGACCTCGTGGCGACCGATCGCGAATGGTCGCGCCAGATTCACCGTGTGCGGAGGACCTTCCCAGACGTTGCCGTTGTCGCTGGGCTGCGCCCCCATCTGGTATCTGCCAGCCTCGATGGGCACCATCAGCGGGCAGTTCGGACAATCCTGGAACACGGCCAGCGGCGCCATCTGCGCAACCGGCTTTTTCGCCGCGGTGCTCGGCGCGGTCGTTTTGCCGGCGGGCTTGGCTGTTTTCGGGCCAGGCGTCGCTGCTTTGGCTCGAGGCATTGATTCCGGCTGTGCGATGGTGACTTCGGGTGAGGGCGCGCGCTGGGTGAGCGGCGGATCCTGCGCGGACGAAGCCGCGGTCGATGCTGCCGTGGTTGTATCGACCGGCGCAGCGGTCACGGGCTGCTCTCGGGGCCATAGCAGCGCGGCCGCCAGCGCGAGCATGCCAATGCCCCCGGCGATCGCTGCCAGCAGCTTCCACGCCGCGATGGGCGCTTTCGGCTCGAGGTCGAGGTCCAACGGCGACACCTTGTTCGAGAGCTCGGTTTTCTCATCGCTCTCCGAAAGGTCGGGCAGTACGCGGCGCGCCACCGGCGTTTGATCCTCGGCCGGACGCGCGGTCCTCACGGTCGGTGGCGGTGCCAGCGTCCCGTCGAGTGCCGCCTTGAATTCGGCAATCGTCTGCGGCCGATCCTCGGGATCCACTGCAAGCACCCAGTCGATCGCGGCGAGGAAGTGCGGCGTGTAGTGGCCGTGACCCAGCATCGTGGCTGGGACCATCGGGTCGTCGCGAATGCGGTTGATTGCGTCGATCGGCTTCTTGCCCGAGAGCGCGCGGTAGGCGACCGCGCCCATGGCGTAGAGATCGGTCCACGCGCCCTGGTTGCCGCCGGTGGCGTACTGCTCGATCGGCGCGTAGCCGGCGGTCAGTACGCTCATGATCGAGCGCGTCATGCCGGAAAGGTTCTGGCGCGCGGCGCCAAAGTCGATCAACACCGGCAGCGCGCCTTCGCGCAGGATGATGTTGTCGGGCTTGATGTCCCGGTGCAGTACGCCGAGGCGATGCACTTCCTCGAGGCCGTTCAGGATCGGGAAGAGGATCTTGCGCAAGCGGTCCTCGGCCAATGTGCCTTCGTGCTTCAGCAGGTGGGCCAGCGTGGTGCCTTCCGCGTACTCCATGACGAAGTAAGCGGTGAGGTTGGCCTCGAAGTAGCGATGCACCTGGATCAGGCTCGGGTGCGAGAATTTCGCCAGCACCCGCGCTTCCTTGATGAAATTTTGCAGGCCCCACTGGAAGGCCTCGGTGGACTCGGGCGAGCGCACCGTGACCGTCAGCTCCGGCGTGCGCGCCGCAAGGTCGTTGGGCAGGTACTCCTTGATCGCCACCTTCTTGTCGAGGTGCGTGTCGCGTGCCAGGTAAGTGATGCCGAAGCCGCCGTGCCCCAGCACGCCCTCGATCCGGTACTCGTGCAGCAGCGTGCCCGGCGCGAGCGCGCCGACCAGCGAAGACAGGGCGGATGGATTAACGGACATCAGGCGAGGCGGTTCAATCCGTTGTGGGCTGCCACTCGGTAAGCCTCTGCCATCGTCGGATAGTTGAAGGTGGTGTTGATGAAGTATCGCAGGCTGTTGAGGTCCTTCGAAGCCATCACGGTCTGGCCGATGTGGACGATCTCGGAGGCGCGGTCGCCAAAGCAGTGCACGCCGAGGATGGCCAGCGTCTCGGCGTGGAACAGGATCTTGAGCATGCCGGTGGTTTCCCCGGTCATCTGCGCCCGCGCCAGGCTCTTGAACGAGGCGTGGCCGACATCGTAGGGCACGTGGGCCTCCTGCAATTCGCGCTCGTTCCGGCCCACCGAGCTGATCTCGGGCAACGTGTAGATGCCCGTCGGCGCCAGCGTCGCGCGGTCCGGGTCGGCCTTGCCGGTCAGGATGTGCTCCACCGCGTAGCGGCCTTGGTCGTAGGCCACGCTCGCCAGCGCCGGCGGTCCGATGATGTCGCCCCCGGCATAGATGTGCGGCACGCTCGTCTGGAACGAGGCGTTGACCTCGATCTGTCCCCGCGCATTGGCAACAATGCCGGCCTTGTCGAGCGCGAGGGCGTCGGAGTTGCCGGTGCGGCCGTTGGCCCATAGCAGCACGTCGGATTTGATCTTGCGGCCGGACTTCAGGTTGAGCACGACATCGCGGTCACGCGCGTCGACTCCGGCGAACGACTCGTTGTGGCGAATGATGCAACCCTGCTCGCGCAGGTGGTAGCTGAGCGCTTCGGTGATCTCGTCGTCGAGGAAGCTCAGCAGGCGGTCCTGCGTGTTGACCAGCGTGACCTTGCAACCGAGGTTCAGGAAGATCGATGCGTACTCACAACCGATCACGCCGGCGCCATATATGGTGATGGCAAACGGCGTCTCGCCGTACTTGAGGATGCTGTCGCTGTCGCGGATGCGCGGGTGGGTGAAGTCCAGTTCGGGCGGGTGGTAGGGCCTCGACCCGGCCGCGATGACGACGTGGTCGGCGCGCAATTTCAGCGGCTGGCCCGACGGTCTTTGCACCTCGATCTGGTGCGGGTCGGTGAAACGGGCCTCTCCCTCGATCAACGCGATCTTGTTGCGCTCGTAATAACGGCGCCGCTGCGCCACCTGGCTGGCGACCGCGCTGTCGGCGGCGCCCAACAGCTGCGGAAAGCCCAGCTGCAGGTTGCGCCGGTATTCCTTCAGCATGGGGTTCGATCGCAAATCGTGAAACTGGCGCACGGCATGGCGCAGCGCCTTGCTCGGGATGGTGCCCCAATGGGTGCAGCCACCGCCCACCTCGAAGTGGCGCTCGATCACGGCGACGCGCTTGTGGTTCTTAGCGGCCATCATGGCAGCGCCCTCGCCAGCGGGCCCCGTGCCGATCACGGCGATGTCGAAACGCTCCATCCGGCCTAGGATAGCGTCGGCACCGTTTTCGTGGGGAGTGGCGGCTGCCGGCCGCGCGGGTCAGGCGCTCAGGAATCGGGTCGGCGGGGCGCGCCGGTTCTGCCGGCGCAGCGGGCATTCGTGCAAGGTGTGCCAGCGCGAAACCGGCACGGCGACCGCGGCATTGACGAGGTGCAGGCTGGAGGCGGTGAACGACAGTTCGAGCCGGCCGCCGAGCTCTTTCGCCAGCCACGCCTTGGACGGGGCATCGATGTGGCCGTAGAGCAGGCTCAGGTGAGGCTCCCAGCTTTGGCCCGGTGCAAGGCCAAACACTTCGCAGGCCGCCCGATGGGCTTCGACCAGCTCTGGCGTTGGCTCGGCGAGCGCATAGAAGCAGCGAAACGGATCATGCCGGCCGTCGAGCCTCGCCAGCCGCACGGTGACGGGCTGCAGCCGGGCTGCGAGCTCGGCGAGCTTGACGTCCCCGCCGCCGGTGGAAAGCTCGATGCCGCTCAGCAAGGTGACGTGCGGCTGCGGCCAGGCGCCGCCGAAACGCTGCGTCAGCCGGCGGATCAACTCCTGCAGTCGTTCCAGCACCGGGCCGGTCGGACGCAGCCAGAGCGATCCTTCGATATTTTTCTCCACGCGCTTTGGACAGCGCCGCGTGTAAGAAATATCCGCGCAAAAAAAAGCTGCGGCCGTCTTGCGACGGCCGCAGCTCGTGACAGAAGCCGGGTACTACTTGACGTGCTTGTTGACCAGCTTGGTCATCTCGAACATGTTGACGACGGCCTTGCCGCCGAACACGGGCTTCAGCTTGTCGTCAGCGTTGATGTTGCGGCGGTTCTTGCTGTCCTGCAGGCCGTTCTTCTTGATGTAAGCCCAGACCTTCTTCGTAAGGTCCGCGCGGGTCAGCGCGCCGGCGCCGACGATCGCAGCGAGCTGCGCGCTCGGGGTCACTTCCATTGCAATGCCGCCGCGCGGCTTCACCGATTTTTTCGCGGTGGTTTTCTTTGCTGCTTTCTTCGCCATTTCGGCTGTCTCCTGGGGGGTGGAACGGCTGGTACAACTTTGAAGTGCGCGAAGCTTACACCGGCCGCATCCGCTTTAGGAGGGGCCGACGACTTGCAAATCGCCGATGAATCGGCTCATTTGCCTCGCCCGATCGGCCTCGACGGGTGCCGAATTCCGCGTTGTCCGAGTTGAAGTTCTTCTCCACGTTTGTCACGTAAGTGCCGGGGAAAGGACGATGTCTGCGTCAAGGCGCCATCGGCCAGTTTCGCTCGGGCATACTTTCCCCATGCCGTCGCGCGAGTTGCCGATCCCGTTCATCACGCTGCCCAACTGGGTCAAGGCGGCCGGTGAGTGCGGCTTCAACATCGAGCCGGTGTTCCGCGAGCTCGGCATCCAGACCGACCTCGTGCACCTGGAGAGCGCCACCATCACCGTCCCGGTCCTCGAGCAGGTGATGACGGCGTGCGTGGCGCGAACACGTCGCCCGCGCCATTTTCCGTTCGTGCTGGGCGAGACCTTCGCGTTCGAATATTTGCCGGACCTCGAGACGTTCCTCTCGACCAGCCCGACGCTGCGCGAAGCCGTGCGCGTGCTCGAGTGGGTGCGGGAGCTGATCAACCCGATGATCCAGGTGCGGCTCGAGGAGCGCGGCGAATTCGCGGCGCTGGTGCTCGACATGGGCGAGGGCCGCGGCCCGACGGTCGCGTACTTCACCGAGTCGCTGGTGGCCTCGCTGGTGAAGTTCGGCCGGCGCCTGCTGCAGGGGCGCGGCGACTACGAGCGCCTGACGCTGCGTTACCGGGCGCCGAAATACGCAAAGGAATACCAGCGCTACCTGAAAATGGCGACCGTGTTCGGCCAACCGCGCACCGCACTGGAATTCCCGCGCGCACTGCTCGACAGGCCGCTCGAGGGCGCGTATCCGGCGCTGCACCAGCAAGCCGAGTATCGTGTCGAGCAGCGATTGTCGAAGCTCACGCGCACGGACGGCCTGGTCGCAGCGATCGAGGCGGCCTGCCTGCGCGAGCCCCGGCTGCTGGGACTCGGGATCGAGCGCGTCGCCGACAAACTCGGCCTCGGCGCGCGCACGCTGCAGCGGCGCCTGCAGGACGAGGGACAGCGCTTTGCCGACGTGCTTGCGCGCATGCGGTATCGCCTGGCCATTCGCCACCTCGAGCAGCCGGGCGCCGACGTGGAATCGGTCAGCGAGAAGCTCGGCTTTTCCGACCGGCGTTCGTTCACGCGCGCCTTCACGCGCTGGAGTGGGGTGACGCCGTCGGCCTTCCTGCGTCGCGTGTCACCTGAGAAAACCATCGTAAGACCATGATTTTGCGTAGATAAGGGTGTGGCGTGAAATGTTCCCTCGCGTCGCTTGCGGTCCTAGGCGCGTGAGGCAAGGTTCTCTACAGTCTGGACTCAGGACTTATCCCCGAGCCCAGACCATGACCGACCGACACCCGATCACGCCACGCCCGGCGCCCGACCTGGGCCTCGACGGCGACATCCCTCGCTTCTGGCTCGAGAACGACGCGTTCAAGACGCGCTACATCGACGCAATGGCCCTGACGTTTCCGGATGGTGAGCGCTACTTCATCCAGTGCGTGCGCGACTGGCGCGACCAGGTCACCGACCCGAAGCTCGCAGCCGAGGTGAAGGACTTCATCTACCAGGAAGGCCAGCACGGCATGGTGCACACGCAGTACAACGAGCGACTGAAAGTGCAGGGCATGGCGGTCGACCGCATCACGGCGTTCATCAAGAAACGCCTGGACCAGTACCGCCGGACCTACGGCAAGGAATTCAACCTTGGCCGCACCGCGGGCGCTGAGCATCTCACCGCGATGATGTGCCACGGCTTCTTCGGCTCGGACATGCTGGTCAAGGCCGATCCGCGCATCCGCGCGATGTACGCGTGGCACTCGGTCGAGGAGATCGAGCACAAGGCGGTGGCGTTCGACGTTTTCGAGAAGGTGGCCAAGGGCGGCTACTGGACGCGCATCGCATCGTTCCTGCACGTGTCCGTGCTGTTCCCGCTGCATACGCTGTTCATCATGCGGCATATGCTGAAAGTCGACGGGCAGAACACCTGGAAAACCTGGGCAAAGGGCCTGTGGTGGCTGTACGGACCCGGTGGCCTGTGGCCGGGGCTGATGCCGCACTATTTCGCCTATTTCAAGCCTGGCTTCCATCCGTGGAAGCACGGCGACCTCAAAGTCTACGAAGTGTGGTCAAACGCAATGCGCGAGTCGGGTGGCGACTACATCGCTGCCGGACAGGCCACCATCGGGGCCGCGGCCTGAGCGGACCGGTCAGACGAGCGCGTACTGCCCGCGCTTCCTACGATGCGAGTTGCCTGAGCATGTAATGCAGCACGCCGCCGTTCTCGTAGTACTCCCACTCCTTCGGCGTGTTGATGCGCACGCGAGCCTTGAAGGATTTTGACTGGCCGTTCTTGGCGGCCTTTACGGTGACCTCGGACACGCCGCGCGACAAGCCCTCGATGTCGAACACCTCGGTGCCGTCGAGGCCGTGGGTCTGCGCGGTCTCGCCGTCCTTGAAATTGAGCGGTAGCACGCCCATGCCGACGAGGTTGGCGCGATGGATGCGCTCGAAACTCTCGGTAATGACGGCCTTCACGCCGAGCAGGATCGTGCCCTTGGCTGCCCAGTCGCGCGACGAACCCGTGCCGTATTCCTTGCCGCCGAGCACGACCAGGGGAATGCCGTCCTTCTGGTATTTCATGGCGACGTCGTAGATCGGCTCGACCGGACCGGGCGCACTCGCGCCGCTACCGTTGAGATATTTCGACACGCCGCCCTCGACGCCCGGGGTCATCGCGTTCTTGATGCGGGTGTTGGCGAAGGTGCCGCGCATCATGATCTGGTGGTTGCCACGGCGGCTGCCGAAGCTGTTGAAATCGGCGCGCTGCACACCATGCTCCATCAGGTACTTGCCGGCGGGGCCGTCCTTCTTGATGTCCCCCGCGGGCGAAATGTGGTCCGTGGTGATCGAGTCGCCGAGCAGCGCGAGGCAGCGCGCGCCCTTGATCGCCGGGATGCCGGGTGGCTTCCGGGTGATGCCGGTGAAATACGGGGGGTTCTGCACGTAAGTCGACTTCTGGTCCCAGCCATAGGTCTCGGACCGGGTGACCTTGATGCCTTGCCAGCGCGCATCGCCCTTCAGCACGTCGGCGTAGCTCTTCTTGAACAGCTCCGGCGTCACCGCCTTGGCGACGGCGTCCTGGATTTCCTTGTTGCTCGGCCAGATGTCCTTGAGGAAGACATCCTGGCCATCCTTGCCCTTGCCGATCGGGTCCTTGGCCAGGTCGAGGTCGGTGGACCCGGCGATCGCGAACGCGACGACCAGCGGCGGCGAGGCGAGGTAGTTCATGCGCACGTCCTGGTGGACGCGGCCCTCGAAGTTGCGGTTGCCCGAGAGCACTGCCGAGACGCTGAGCGTGTTGTCCTGGATGGCCTTGCCGATCGGCTCGTTGAGCGGGCCCGAGTTGCCGATGCAGGTGGTGCAACCGTAGGCGGTGACGTAGAAACCCAGGTGCTCCAGGTCTTCGATCAGCCCGGCCTTCTTCAAGTACTCGGTCACGGCGAGCGAGCCCGGTGCCAGCGAGGTCTTGACCCACGGCTGCGATTTGAGGCCGAGCGCGCGGGCCTTGCGAGCGAGCAGGCCGGCGCCGATCAGGACGCTCGGGTTGGACGTGTTGGTGCAACTCGTGATCGCCGCGATCACCACCGCGCCGTCCTTCAATTCAAAACGGTTGCCAGCGTCCGCAACCCGCGCCGGGCCCTTCGACGGTCGCAGCTTTTGCTCGGCATCGAACGCCTTGCGGAAGTTGGCCTTCACGTCGGACAGCAGGACGCGGTCCTGCGGGCGCTTGGGGCCGGCGAGCGAGGGCTTGATCGAGCCGAGGTCGATGGTGAGCACGTCCGTGTACTCGGCCTCGGGTGCATCCGGCGTCCACCACATGCCCTGCGCCTGCGCGTAGGCCTTCACCACGGCGACTTGCTCGTCGCTGCGGCCGGTCAGGCGCAGGTAGTTCAGCGTTTCCTCGTCGATCGGGAAAATGCCGCACGTCGCGCCGTACTCGGGCGCCATGTTGGCGATGGTGTTGCGGTCCGACGCCGACAGCGCGCCGACGCCCGGGCCGAAGAACTCCACGAACTTCTCGACGACGCCGCGCTTGCGCAACATCTCGGTCGCGGTGAGGACGAGATCGGTTGCGGTCGCTCCCTCGGCGGGCTTCCCGGTCAGGCGCACGCCGATGACTTCGGGGATGAGCATGGAGGAGGGCTGGCCCAGCATCGCCGCTTCCGCTTCGATGCCACCCACGCCCCAGCCGAGCACGCCGATGCCGTTGACCATCGTGGTGTGGCTGTCGGTGCCGAAGCACGAATCCGGGTACAGCGTGCCGTTGTTGTCGAACACCACGCGCGCGAGGTACTCGATGTTGATCTGGTGGACGATACCGGTATCGGGCGGCACCGCCTTGAAGTTCTTCAGCGCTTCCTGGCCCCAGCGCAGGAACGTGTACCGCTCCTCATTGCGCTGGAACTCGATCTTCGCGTTCAGGTCGAGCGCATCCTTGCTGCCGTAGTGGTCGATCATTACCGAGTGGTCGATGACGAGCTCGACCGGGCACAGCGGGTTGATCTTCGCCGGGTCGCCGCCGAGCGTCTTCATGGCATCGCGCATCGCCGCAAGGTCGACTACGCAGGGCACGCCAGTGAAGTCCTGCAGGATCACGCGTGCCGGCGTGAAATTGATGTCCTTGTTCGGCAGTTTCTTGAGGTCCGCCCCGGCCAGCGTTTCGATGTCGGTTTTGGTGACGTTCTGGCCGTCTTCGAGGCGCACCAGGTTTTCAAGCAGGATCTTGTAGGAGTAGGGCAGCCGAGCCAGCGAGAACCTGGGCTCCAAGGCCTTGAGACTGAAGTAGTTATAGGTCTTGGCGCCGACCTTGAGTTGGCTCTTGGCTTTGAAGCTGTCCGACATGGCTCTTCTCCGGCACACCCGCGGGGCCGGAAGTATATCGAAAGGATAATGGCAGTCCCGCGGCGGCCCTATGCGTAAGCCACTGACAAGGTTAGCCTTGCTGCGTGAGGACCTCGCGCGCAAAACTGGCAGCCCTGGCGCTTGCGGCGGCCTCTGCCGGCGTGACAGTCCCGGTGGTTGCCGTGCATCTCGAAGCGCCCGAAGCGGATACGCCGCTGGGACTCACCGAGCGCGAACGCGTCTGGATCGACGCGCACCCGATCATCCGCGCCAGTAACGACCCGGCCTGGGCGCCAATCGACTTCGATGGCGCGGATGGCATGCCGGCCGGCGTCGCTGCCGAGCTCATGGCGTTGGTGGCGAAGCGCTACGACCTCAACATCGAATACGTCCCCGGCCAGACCTGGCGCCAGGCCTACGATGCGGCAAAGGCCAAGAATGTGGACCTGCTGCTTGCCGTCACGCGCACGCCGGAGCGCCAGCGCTTCTTCCAGTTCAGCGCCCCGTTCCTGACCTACCGCTCGGTCGTAGTGGTGCGCGAAAACACGCCGTTCGTCACCGATATCCGGGACCTGCTCGACCAGCGTTTCGCGCTGGTGTCCGGCTATCCGGAAACCGAGCAACTGCTGCAAAAATACCCCGCGCTGCAGGTTGAGCAGTTCGCGACGGTCGAGCAGGCACTCGAGGCGGTATCGTCCAACCGCGCGGACGCCACCATCGGCAACATCTCGGTACTGCATTACAAATTGCGCGAAATGGGGCTGGCGAACCTCAAGGTGGCCGCGCCAGGGGAGGACGAGGAAAAACGCGTTTACTTCGCCGTACGGGAGGACTGGCCGGAGCTCGCCGGTATCCTGAACAAGGGACTCGCCGGGATCACGCTGGCCGAGCGCCAGGCCATCCTCGACCGCTGGGTCAACGTCGAATTGGAGCGCGGCCTCGACCCGGCCAAGGTCTGGCGCACGACGCTGCAGGCGCTCGCGGCGGCGTTCGCGATCGGCCTGCTCGTGCTGTTCTACCTGCGGCGCTTGCGCCGGGAGATCCGCAAGCGCCAGCGGCTGCAGGACCAGCTGGCTGACGCGCGCCGGCACGTGGTCGAGATCGCGCAGGGGCTGCCAGGCGTCGTGTACCAGTCAGTGGTGCGGCGTGACGGCACCGGCGAAATGTTGTTTGGACGCGAGGCGTACTACAAGCTCCTCGCGATCGACAGCGAGTCGCCGCGCCTTGACTGGGATTTGCTGTCGCGCAACGTCGTCGAGGAGGACAAGCCAGTGCTGCGGGAGGCCTTGCTGCGCGCGGTCAAGGCGCAAGCGTTGCTGGTGGTCGACTTCCGCGTGCGGGGCCGTGACGGACCGCGCTGGATCCATATCGAGGCCGTTCCGCGACGCTCCTCCGATCCCGATATCGTCGCGATCTGGAACGGTTACGCCATCGACAACACCGAGCGCAAGCGCCTCGAGAGCGAACTCGCCGCGGCGCGCGAGGCCGCCGACTCCGCGAGTCGCGCCAAGAGCGAGTTCCTGGCCAACATGAGCCACGAGATCCGCACACCGATGAACGCGATCATCGGGCTGTCGCACCTGATGCTCAAGACCGAGCTGAACAAGCGCCAGGCGGATTACCTGACCAAGATCTCGGGCGCGGCGCAGTCCCTGATGCGCATCATCAACGACGTGCTGGATTTTTCGAAAGTCGAGGCTGGCCAGCTCAACCTCGAGAGCATTCGTTTCTCGCTGCACCAGGTGTTCGACGACCTGGTCGGCATCGTCGGCCATCGCATCGCCGAGAAGGGCCTGGAGTTGCGCATGGACGTGGATCCCGCGCTGCCGCAGTACCTCGCCGGCGATCCGCTGCGGCTGTCGCAGGTCCTGGTGAACCTGGTCGGCAACGCCGTCAAGTTCACCCAGCGCGGACATATCGCGGTCCGCGCCCACGCCGACGACCCGGTGGGCGAGGAGCTTTGCGTGCGCTTCACCGTCGAGGACACCGGCATTGGGCTGTCGCAGGAGCAGGCGGGCCGGCTGTTCCGCTCATTCCAGCAGGCCGACAGCTCCACGACCCGTCGTTACGGCGGCACCGGCCTCGGCCTGTCCATCAGCAAGAAACTGGTCGAGTTGATGGGCGGCGAGATCGGCGTCGACAGCTTGCCGGGGCAGGGCAGCACCTTCTGGTTCACCGCCATGCTGCGCGCCGCGACGGGCGTCGATGCGGTCGCGGTGCCTTCGCGCAGCGGCCCGCCGCCCCGCCTGCGCGGCGCGCACTTGTTGCTGGTCGAGGACAACGAGATCAACCAGCAGGTCGCCATGGAATTGCTGCAATCGGCCGGCTCCACCGTCGACGTCGCCAACAACGGCCTCGAGGCGGTGCGCGCGGTGCGCGGCAAGGTTTACGACGCCGTGCTCATGGACGTGCAAATGCCGGTGATGGATGGCCTGCAGGCCACCGAAGCCATCCGCGCAATCGACACGTTGAAGGGATTGCCGATCATCGCCATGACGGCGAGCGTGCTGCGCGGCGACCGCGAGCGTTGCCTGAAGGCCGGCATGAACGATTACGTGAGCAAGCCGATCAACGTCGAGAAACTGCTTTCAACGCTGGCTCGCTGGCTGCCGGACCGCGATGCCGCCCCGGTGCAGGTTGGCGCGCCGGCCGGAGCGCGGACCCTGTTGCCGACGGGCGACGAACTGCCTTCGACGCTCGATGGACTCGACCTTTCCGAGGGCGTCAAGCGCATGGGCGGCGACCGAGCGCTGTACCGACGGCTGTTGCTGCAGTTCCGTCAGCATTCGGCTGGCGCCGCGAATGACGTGCGCGTCGCGCTGGCCGCGGGCGACCGCGCTGCAGCGCGGTCAGCAGTCCACACGTTGAAAGGCGTCGCCGGCAACCTGTCGGCGGTCGAACTCTACAAGGCCGCGCAGAAGCTCGAGACCGTGCTGCGCCAGGGCACCGAGCCTGCCGGCGCGGAAGTCGAGGCGCTGTGCACCGCACACGAACGGGTAATGTCGGCGTTGGCGGAACTCAAGGCGCCGGGCGTGAACGGCGCTTCGCACCGCGCCGAGTCCAGCCAGCTTCGCCAGTTAATCGAGGTGCTGGATCGCCGCCTGTCCGGTGCCGATGCGTCGTCGGTCGAGGCGCTCGAGGCGGTTCGCGGCGCGCTCGGCGATACTGAGCAGCCGTTCGTGCAGGAGATGGAAAAGCTGATCGTGGCTTACGAGTTCGATCAGGCCCGGACCCGTCTCGCGCATTTCATGGCCACGCTGCAATAACGCGAAAGGGGAAGTTTTTCATGCCAGAGCAGAGCCTCAGCCGGCCGACCGTGCTGGTGGTCGACGACACACCGGAGAACATCGACGTCCTCAACGGCATCCTGAAGCAGGATTACACCGTCCGCGTGGCCACCAGCGGTGAGCGCGCGTTGGCCCTGGCGCGCACCGAGCCGACACCGGACATCGTTCTGCTCGACGTGATGATGCCGACCATCGACGGCTACGAGGTCTGCCGGCGCCTGAAGGCTGATGAGCAGACCCGGCGCATTCCCGTGATCTTCATCACCGCCATGAGCGAGATCGAGGACGAGATGCGAGGCTTCGAGCTCGGCGCGGTCGATTACATCTCCAAGCCGGTGTCGCCGCCGATCGTCCGGGCGCGCGTTCGCACGCACCTGCACTTGTATGACCAGAAACGCCACCTGATCGAGGTGGTACGGCAGCGCACCCATGAACTGGAGGAGACGCGCCTGCAGATCATTCGTCGGCTGGGCCGGGCGGCCGAGTTCAAGGATGACGAGACCGGTTACCACGTCATTCGCATGAGCCATTACGCGCGCATGCTCGGATTGGCGGCCGGCATGCCCGAATACCGCTGCGAGTTGCTGTTCAACGCGGCGCCCATGCATGACGTCGGCAAGATCGGCGTGCCGGACAACATCCTGCAGAAGCCGGGCCCGCTGACCTCCGAGGAATGGGTGATCGTGCGGCGTCATCCGGCCATCGGCGCCGGCATTATCGGCCGCCACAACAACGAGATGCTGGAGATGGCGCGCGTGATCGCGCTGACGCACCACGAGAAATGGGACGGATCCGGTTATCCGCGCGGGCTCAAGGCCGAGACCATCCCGCTGGTGGGCCGGATCGTCGCCATCGCCGATGCTTTCGACGCCCTCACCAACGTGCGGCCTTACAAGGCCGCGTGGGCGGTCGAGGAAGCGGTGGCATACCTCCAGCGCGAGGCCGGCAAGCACTTCGATCCGCGACTCGTGCCGAAATTCATCGGCCTGATTCCGCAGATCCAGACCGTGATGAGCCAGTACTCGGAGATTTCCGGGCGGCGAGCGCTGAGCGAGGCGCAGGCAGACGCGGTCCTCTGAAGGCTCAGGCGACCACGCTGTCGATTTCGCCGCCGCCCAGGCATTCATCGCCGTCGTAGAGCACTGCGTACTGGCCGGGTGCGGCCGCGCGCTGCGGGTTCGCAAACGTAATCCTGACGCGTCCATTTGCTGATGGCGTGGCGCTGCATTCCTGCAACGCCTGCCGGTGCCGAATGCGGGCGTGCACCACCGGCGGCAGCCGCTGAGATTGCCGCAGCCAGTGGAACGGTGCAGCGACCAGCGCGCGGCTCATCAGGCGCGGGTGCGCCGAATCCTGCGACACGCGCAGCGCGTTGCCGTCCACTTCCTTGCCGATCACGTACCACGGCGCCTCGCGCGCGCCGCGACGGCCGCCGATGCGCAGGCCGCGACGCTGGCCGAGCGTGAAGAACATCAGGCCCGGATGCTCGCCCAAACGCTGGCCATCCTCGTCGAGGATCGGCCCTGGGTTGGGACGCAGGTAGCGCGCGAGGAACTCGCGCATCGGCCGCTCGCCGATGAAGCAGATACCGGTGGAATCCTGCTTGCGATGATTGGGCAGGCCGACGCGGGTCGCGATGCGCCGGACCTCGGGCTTGCGGAGGCTGCCGACCGGGAACAGCATGCTGGCGAATTGCGCGCGCTCGACCGTGGCGAGGAAGTAGGTCTGGTCCTTGTTGTCATCGACGGCGCGCAGCAGGCGCGGGCCGTCAGCCGACGCCTCGATGCGCGCGTAATGACCGGTGGCGACGAACTCCGCGCCCAGGCGCAGCGCGTGCTCGCGAAACGGCTGGAATTTCACTTCACGATTGCACAGCACGTCGGGATTCGGCGTCTTGCCGGCGGCGTAATCCTCGAGGAACCGCTCGAACACGCGCGCGCGGTATTCGGCCGAGAAATCGACCTTGTGCAGGGGGATGTCGAGCTCGTCGCAGACGGCGCGCGCGTCCTGGAAATCCTGCGCGCTGGTGCAATAGCCTTCCTCGTCCTCGGTCCAGTTGACCATGTAAAGACCGGATACGCGATAACCCTCCTCGCGAAGCAGGTACGCCGACACCGCCGAGTCGACGCCGCCGGAGAGGCCGACGACGACGTGGCCGCGGCTCATCGGGGGCGTGCCACCAGCGAAAGCGGGTAGCGCCGCCCGGCCAGTGCATCCTCGACGCACCGCCAGACCATGGGGCTGCGATGCCGCGCCGCTTCGAGGTGCAGTTCGCCCGGCGTCAGCCATACCGCGCGTTCGATGCCGGTGTCGAGCGCTCGCTCGGGATGATGCCGGCGCGGCTCGGCGTAGAACGCAAAGCGCAGAAAGCCGTAGGGCAGGTCGGCGGGCTGATGCTGGTAAGTGCCGACCAGCGCCGTAGGCTCGACGTCCCAGCCGGTTTCCTCGAGGGTTTCGCGCACTGCCGCCTCGACCAAAGACTCGCCGTCCTCCCAATGGCCGGCGGGCTGGTTGAGCACGGTGCGCGAGCCGACGATCTCCTCGACGAACAGGAAACGGCCATCGTTCGCCACCACCGTGGCGACCGTGACGTGGACGTCCTTCATGCCGCGGGCGGCGCGAGACTGCCGTTGCGGCGGATGTGGTACCAGCCCTGAGCGTCGGGCGCGCCGAGCGAGCGCAGCAGGCTGAGCAACTGTGGCGCGGCCTGGTCCCTTGGGCGCAACTGCAGGTGCAGGTCGTAGGCATGGTCGGGCGCGAGCGTCGCGTTGCCGGTCAACTCGAGCGGGCCGGCGCCGCTGGTGAGGTCCACGCGGATGCCCGCGTCGCCGGTGCTAAGGTCTGCCGTGAAACTGCCCAGCGCCAGCGGCTCGCGCGACAGCGTCCACGACAGGTTCTCGAGCTCCGCCGAGCCGCGCGCCTCGGTCGGCAAGCCGTCCCTGATTTTCAGGAGCGGCAGGTCGAGCCGCGCCTGTCCTTCGAGCGGCAGCGCCGACTGGCCCAGCGAACCGAGCAGGGCCTTGACGCTGCCGCTGGCCACGAGGTCGGACAGGCGGGTCGCGCCTACGATGCCGCGCGACACGCCGACGCGCAGCGAAGTGTCGCCGTTGGACTCGATGTCGGCCGACAGGCGCAGCAGCGCAAGCCAGGCGGGATGCAGGTCCCAGCGCGCTTCGCCGATCACGCGGCGGTTGTTGACGGTCAGCGCCGAGAAGCCGCCGCTCGCGACCGTCCCGTGCAGGCCATGGACTGCCGTCGGCCCCGGCGCCTTGCCGCGCGTCCAGCCGTAGACCAGCGCGGCGGGCGCGTGCAGCACCAGCGTGGCGAGAAACGCCAGCGTGCCGAGCAGGATGAGCCAGCGGCGCGCGATCATGCTCAGCGCATCAGCGTCAGGCGCGCGTTGACGAGGCCGGGCGCCGACTCGCGCTCGATGTCCGCCGTGTCGACGCGGACGCCGTGGCGCTGCTGCAATTCGGCGAGCCAGCGCAGCAGCGCGTCGAATGGCACATCCTCGAGCCAGATGCGCACGGTTGCGTCGCCCTCGGGCTGCAGGCGCGACGGCGGCTTGGTCACGCCGCTGGCGCGACGCGAAGCGTCGACCACGGCGAGCAGCGACTGGCTGGCGCTCCCGGCCGCGGCAGGGCCGCGGTTGCGCTGCTTCTCAACGGCGAGCTGCTCGAGCATCGCGGCCACGGCGCGCGCGTCGTCGAGCGCCTCGCGGCGTTCCTTGCGCGCCGCAACCATCGGTTCCCACACGCCGAGAAACAGGATCACGCCGGCGAGCACGATGCCGCCTACGCCCAGGATGCGCTGCTCCCGCGGCGCGAGCGCCGCCCACCGCGTGCGTGCGCGGTCGAGATAAAGCAGCAGCGTGGCGTTCATGCCGGGGTGAGCTTCAGGCGGATCTGCACGCCATCCGGCGCTGCGTTGGTATCGGTCACGGCGAGCACGGTATCGGGGCGGGTGCCGTACCACGCGCGCAAGCTTTCCAGCGCCTGCAGGTCGGTGCCGGTGAGGCTCAGGTACAGCGCGCCTTCGCGAAACTGCATGGACTGCAGCGTCAGCCCCGGATTGGCGCCTAGCGAGGCGGCGAGCGTGTCGAGCAGCTTGAGCAGGGGTGCCTGCGCACTACCGCCGCGCAGCGCCACCAATTCCTGGCGCACCAGCGTGTCGAGATTCTCGAAGCGCGTCGCGCCCGGATAGAACTCCTGGTAACGCGCGATATTGGCCTGATGCTGGCGCGAAAGCTCGCGTGACGCACCGATGCTTTCCGCTATGGCGACGACGCTGCTGACGACGAGCCAGGCGGCGGTGAGGCCTGCGACCAGGCGCCATGGTCCGGCAAGCCCCTTCCAGTCCTGCTTCTGCGCATAGTCGCCCTGCAGCAGGTCGATCGACTGCTCGGGTTGCCACTGGCGCACGAGGATTTCGAGCGCGGTCGCCGCGCCCGGCAGGAGTTCGACCGGGCGGGGCAGGCGCGTAAAGTCGTAGTCGACCCCTTGCGCGACGAACAGGCGCAAGCCTGCAGTGCCTTGCGGGTCGGCCAGCGGCAGGTAGGTGTCGAGGTCGGCGAGCGAGCAGGCGAATCCGGCGAACGGACCCGTTCGCACCGTCAGGCGATCCGGCTCTGCCAGTGCGGTCCAGTGCCCGCCCACCGGCGGCGGCAGGCTCAGCGTCTCCGGGATCACGGCGTCAGGCATCAGTTGGCGCGCGCGAAATGGCGCGAGCCACTGATCCATGCGCTGACGCGCGACGATCGCAACCGGATGGGGCTCGCCCGCGGCGCGCGCGCCGCGTACCGGCGCGATCGCGAAGTGCAGCGTGTCCACGTCTTCGGCCAACTGGTCCTCGAGCGCATAGGGCGCGGCCTGCAGGATTTTCTGCGCCTGGCGCGCCGGCACCGAGACCTGCGCCAAGCGCACATCGGCGCCGGGCACGAACAGCACGAGTCGTGCGTTGCTCGCGTCTGCCAGCAGGATATCGAGCGTGGCGTGCCGCACCGGCACGGACGCTCCGGGCGTTCCCGCGATGCGGGCGTACGCCACCGGCGTCTCGGGGCCGGCGTCTCGCAGCTGGATGTAGAGGGTGTCGCGCACTTGAGGTCTTATTCGGCGTCGGCGGCGTGGGCGAGGACCGTCGGCGCGCCGGTCGTCGGCCGGTGCACAAGACTGTACAGCGCCACACGACTGCTGCCAACGAACACTTCGCCCTGGATCTGGAAGTACTCGGAGGTGGTGGCTATGTATGGCGCGGCTTCACCGCCAAGAGCGCCGGTGTTATTGAACTCCGTAATCTCCCGCGCTGGCTGGTCGACGCGGGTCTGGATGAATTGCTCGAGCTTGCCGACGTTGGCGCTCGTGGACAGCGCGCGTAGCACCTGCACGTCGGCGGTGTTCACGTTGATCCGGGTCACCTTGGGCAGCGCGCTGACCAGCGGCGCCAGCGCGTCATAAATCTCCGGCGTCACGCCGTGCACGGCGCGCAGTTCTGACACCACCGTGAACGGCCGGTTGGCCGCGCGGTAGGGCGGGATGAGGCCGAGGTACACGGAATCCTCGGCGCCGCCGGGGAAGCGCGGGTTCTGATCCTCGTCGGCCCAGTCGAGGATCGCGCCGGCGAGGCCCGGCGGCGCCGGGGTCTGCAGGGTGAGGCCGCGGATCAGCTCGTCGAGCTGCGTGCGGTAGGCCTGCTCGTTGACCTTGTCCAGCACCGCGTTGTTGAGGTTGTAGCGCCCTTGCAGGTCGACCACGCGCCCGCGGACATGGCCGTGGTCGACGGGCAGGTTGTCGACGGGTACCGCCCAGTCATCGCTCAACGCGTCGTATTTATTGGCCGCCGCATCCTTTTGCAGGATGCCCAGAACCCAGGATTCGACGCCGCGCGCGACCCACCAGCCCTGCTCGCTGTCGCGCAGCGAGGCCGTGCGATGGATGGCGAGGCTCGACGAGCTGAGCAGCGCGGTTGCCGCGAGCGTGGCCAGCGCCACCACGAGCAGTGCCGTGATCAGCGCGATGCCGCGCTCAGGGGGCCGCATAGTTGCGCGCGCCGAACAGCAGGCGCACCTCCCCGAGGTCCTTCAGCTCCAGCGTCAGCTCGACCGCGAGCGGCGGCGGCTCGCTGCCGGCGACCGCTTGGCCGGGCGTCGCCGGGTCGACCGGCCAGCGGTCGCGCCATTGCAGGTCTGCGTCGAGGAAACGCCAGCGCGCCTCCTCGACCTTGTCGATCACCGCGACCGATGCGGGCTCTGAATCCTGTGCGCGATCGAGCACGCGCCAACTCTCGCGCAGCAAGCGGCCCTCGTCGTCAAGGCGATAGGCGACGCGCTCGAGCGCGGCGCGTGGCTGCGACAGCGGATTGCGCCAGCCGCTGCGCGTGAACTCCACGCCGCCGTCGGAACGCAGCAACAGCGCGGCCTGCGTTGCCCCGAAACCGTCGCGCGCGGGGCGGGCGCGCAATTGCTGGAAGTCGTTGCGCAGGCGCACGTAGCCCTTCTGCAATGCAGCGGTGCGCTCGAGCGCTTGCGCAACCCGGGTCCGCAACGTCAGCACGGTGTTGAGGCCGCCATACGCCAGGACCGCCAGCACTGAGAAAATCGCCAGCACCACGACCAGCTCGAGCAGCGTGAATCCGCCCCGTGTTTTTTTCACGGCGACTTATCCGCCTTGGCGCTGAAGGCCGACAGCTGCGCGGCGTCGCCCTCCTTGTCGCGGCCCTTCACCTGCACGCGGATGTTGATCCGCCGCACCTCGGGGTCCGGGGTTTCGATGACCTCGACGAACCAGCGCCAGTCGACGCCCGCGAGCTCGACGTCCCCGTCGCTCTTGCCGATGGTCGGCCAGCCCGGCTCGAGGTCGATCTCGGTGAGCCGGTTGTGCGCGACCCACAAGCCCAGGGTGCGCTCGCGCAATGCGCCAGCGTTGTCGGCGTACCGCGCCATGCCGGTGATCAGCGCGCCCATCGCCACGGCGAGCACGGCGAGGGCGACGACGATCTCGATCAGCGTGAAACCCCGGTTCGTCCCGAGCAGCCGAGGACGTATCGAGGGAGTCATGAAGGCACCTTGCGCTCGAGCGTGAAGCGCCCCAGCGCATCGCCCTTCAACTCGTAGCGCGGGGCGTACTCGCGCGCGCGCAAAGCCAGCGTGAATTCGGTGGTTTCGCCGCTCGAAAGCAGCATGACCTGCGGCTTGAGCTGCTCGGGTTCAACGTCCGCGGCAAGCGGCTTTACCGCGCGGCCCTCGACCAGCAGTTCCAGGTACATCGGCTCGCTCAGCGCGCGCGGATGCAGGGGACTGGCATCGTCGAGCGGCAGCCAGCGCGCAGGCTTGTCCGGCTCGGGCTTGAGGGCCAGGAAGGCGTAACCGTCGGCGGTCTGCACGAAGCCCAGCTCGGCACCCTGCATTACGGCCTGTTCAGCGGCCAGTGCGATCAGCTCCTGCAGGCGGCGGGCTTCGATGTCGAGCCGGTCGTCGAGTGCGCGGTCGCCGATGGAGAGCACGGCGAGGGAAGCGATGACGCCGATGATCACAATGACAACAAGGATTTCAAGCAGCGTAAAGCCTGTCCCGAGTAGCCGAAGGCGTATCGAGGGGCCTGCCCCGAGTAGCCGCAGGCGTATCGAGGGGCCCGCTGCCCCGCGCGACCTCATGGCAAACCCCGTCAAAAACCGGGCGTCTAGCCCTCGAGGTTCCAGTTGCCGACGTCGGCGTCGGGGCCTTCGCCGCCAGGCTTCTGGTCGGCGCCCAGGCTGAAAATGTCGACCTCGCCCTTCACGCCGGGAGCGAGGTACTGGTACGGGCTGCCCCACGGATCTTTCGGCAGACGCGTGACGTACGGGCTTTTCCAGTTGCGCGCCTGCGGCTCGCCCGAGGGTTTCTGCATAAGGGCCTCGAGGCCTTGCTGCGTGCTCGGGTAATAGAAGTTGTCGAGCTTGTACATTTGCAGCGCGCTTTCCAGCGCGCGGATATCCTGCTGCGCCTTGACGGCGCGCGCCTCGTCCGGCTTGCTGGTCAGGCGCGGCACGATCACCGCGGCAAGGATGCCGAGGATCACCACCACGACCATGATCTCGATCAGGGTAAAACCTGTCCCGAGTCGCATCGAGGGGCCGGCGATCGACTTGCGCTGCAACACATTGAATTTCATCGGAAGCTCGTGCGAAAGATTCGACCCCAATGATAACAAACGCAGACTACCGCTCCCGCGCCGTTTGGCTGCTGCCGGCGGTCCTGATGGGTTTGATCCTGCTGCTCGCCGCTGGCGGCGAGCCGGTGCGCTCGGCGCTGCGATACGACGCTTCCGCGATCAGTTCGGGCGAGGTCTGGCGCCTGCTGACGGGCAATTTCGTGCACATGGGCTGGTGGCACCTTTTCCTCAACGAACTGGGCCTGATGGTCCTCGTGCTGCTGTGCCCCGAGAAGCTGTCAGCGGCGGTGTGGACGCGGCGCACCGTACTGCTCGGGCTCGGCATGAGCGCCGGGCTTTACTGGTTCGTGCGCGATACGTATTGGTATGTCGGCATGTCCGGTGTCATTCACGGACTGTTCCTGCTCGGACTTGGCCGGCAGCTGGTGCGCGACGGCGACCTGATCGCGGCAGGCTGCATTGCCTACCTCGTCGGCAAGATTGCATGGGAGCTGTACGCGGGCGCCCCGGTCTCCGACGAACAGGCGCTGGGCGGCAAGGTGCTGGTGGAATCGCATTTATACGGCAGCCTGTCCGCGCTGCTGTATGGCCTTATATTTGGCGCCTTCACGCGCGACGAGACGTTCCGGCGCGCGCCACGGGGAGCGACATGAAATATGCCGTGCTGTTTCCGGGCCAAGGCTCGCAGAGCGTCGGCATGCTGGCCGCGCTCGCCGCCGCATTTCCGGTGGTGGACCAGACTTTCGATGAGGCCGGCACCGCCCTGGGCTGGGATGTCGCGCGCCTTGTGCGCGAAGGACCGATCGCCGATTTGAATCGCACCGAGCGCACGCAGCCGGCATTGCTTGCGGCCGACATCGCGGTGTGGCGTGCCTGGCAGGCGCAGTCGCCGGCAGCGCCAGTTGCGATGGCTGGCCACAGCCTCGGCGAGTACGCGGCGCTGGTGGCGGCCGGCAGCCTGCCGTTCGCCGAGGCGCTGAAGCTGGTCGAGCTGCGCGGGCAGCTGATGCAGGGCGCAGTACCGGCCGGTGCCGGCGGCATGGTCGCCCTGGTGGGCATGGAAGACACCGCGGTCGAGGCCTTGTGCGCGTCGTATGCCGGCGGCGAAGTCCTCGAGCCGGTCAATTACAACGCGCCGGGGCAAGTGGTCGTCGCCGGCGCCGCGGGCGCGCTGAAGTGGCTCGAGGAAAACGCGAAGGCCGCCGGCGCGCGCATGGCGATCCGTTTGCCGGTGTCGGTGCCCTCGCATTGCGCGCTGATGAAGGGCGCGGCACTGGAGCTCGCGACGCGCCTCACGCACGTACCTTTCCAAAGTCCCCTTATTCCGGTCTTGCATAATCTCGACGCGGCGGCCCACGCGTCGCCCGTTTCGCTGCGTGGCGCGCTGCGCGAACAGCTGTACAAGCCGGTGCGCTGGACGCAGACCGTGCAGGCATTGTCGAAAATGGACGCAACGGTGTTCCTCGAGTGCGGGCCGGGCAAGGTTTTGACCGGCCTCAACAAGCGCATCCTCGATCGCGCGACGCCGACGTTCGCGCTCGAGGAACCGCTTGCGGTCGAGCAGGCGCTGGCAAAGATCCGGGAGTGAACATGGTTCTGGAAGGACAGGTTGCGCTGGTAACCGGCGCGAGCCGCGGAATCGGGCAGGCCATCGCCGCGCGCCTCGCCCGCGACGGCGCCCGCGTGATCGGCACCGCGACGAGCGCCGCCGGCGCGCAGGGAATCGACGCTGCGCTCAAGGCATCTGGCGGGGCGGGGCGCGCGCTCGATGTGCGCGACGCCGCGGCCTGCGAATCGCTGGTTGAAGAAATCGCCGAGGCGTTCGGGCCGATCGGCATCCTGGTCAACAATGCAGGCGTCACGCGCGACATGCTGCTGCTGCGCATGAAGGACGGCGACTGGAACGACGTCATCGAGACCGACCTCACCTCGGTGTTCCGGCTGTCGCGCGGCGTGCTGCGCGGCATGATGAAGGCGCGCCGCGGCCGCATCATCAGCATTGGCTCGGTGGTCGGCGCGATGGGCAATCCGGGGCAGGCGAACTACTGCGCTGCAAAGGCCGGACTGGTGGGTTTCACCAAGTCGCTGGCGCGGGAGATTGGCTCCCGCGGCATCACGGTGAACGTCGTGGCGCCGGGCTTCATCGAGACCGACATGACGCACGCCCTCGGCGACGATGCGCGAGCTACGCTGCTCGGCCAGGTGCCACTGCAGCGCCTCGGTGCGCCGGACGACATCGCCGCTGCGGTCGCCTTCCTCGCGTCGCCGGAAGCCTCGTACATCACGGGCGAAACATTGCACGTGAATGGCGGCTTGCACATGGCCTGATTGGTGCGCTGCAGCACGAAGTGGCGCGCTGCCTCGTTTCCCGTAGAATACCGGCGCGCTTCCCAGACGAAGCAGAAAATCCCCAGGAGTTTTAAATGAGCAGCCTTGAAGAAAAGGTCAGGAAAATCATCGCCGAACAGCTGAGCGTCAGCGAGGATCAGATCACCCCGCAGGCGTCGTTCGTGGAAGACCTTGGGGCCGACTCCCTGGATACCGTCGAGCTGGTGATGGCCCTCGAGGAAGAATTCGAGATCGATATCCCGGACGAGGAAGCCGAGAAGATCGTGACGTTCCAGGACGTCCTCAACTACATCAAGTCACACAGCGGCCAGACTTCCTGACCGCTGTTTCCAGCCCGCGTGGGGCGGGCCTGGCTCATTCCCCCGGTAAGACCAGCACATGAACCGTCGGCGCGTCGTCGTCACCGGCATGGGCATCGTTTCGCCAGTCGGCTCGAGCGTGGCCGTGGCGTGGGATGCCATCGTCAAGGGCCGCTCGGGTATTCGCCCGATCACGGCCTATGACACGACGAACTTCACGACGAAATTCGCCGGGCTGGTGTCGGACGACTTCAAGCTCGAGGATTACATGGGACCGAAGGAGATCCGCAAGACGGATCCCTTCATCCATTACGGCGTTGCCGCGGCCAAGCAGGCGCTGAAGGATTCGGGCATCGAGGTTTCCGATGCCAACCGCGATCGCATCGGCATCTGCGTCGGTTCCGGCATCGGCGGCATTGGCGCCATCGAGGACCAGTGCCGGATCCTCCATGAGAAGGGCCCGAAGCGGGTGTCACCATTCTTCGTGCCCAGCAGCATCATCAACATGATCTCGGGCTACATCTCGATCGACACCGGCATCACCGGTCCGAACCTCGCCGTGGTCACCGCGTGCACGACGGCGACGCACGCCATCGGCATCGGCGGCCGGCTGATCACTTCGGGCGATGCCGACATGTTCCTCGCTGGCGCGAGTGAAGCCGGCTCGGCACCCTCCGGCATGGCGGGTTTCTGTGCCGCCCGGGCTCTGTCGCAGCGCAACGATGAGCCGCAAAGGGCAAGTCGTCCGTGGGACAAGGATCGCGATGGCTTCGTGCTCGGCGATGGTGCCGGCGTGCTGATGCTCGAGGAACTCGAGCATGCGAAGCAACGCGGCGCGCGCATCTACGGCGAACTCGTCGGCTTCGGCATGAGCGGCGATGCGTACCACATCACCTCGCCGTCCGAGAACGGCGACGGTGCGCGGCGCTGCATGCAGCTTGCGCTGAAGGATGCCGGGTTGAACGCCACCGAGGTCGATTACATCAATGCGCACGGCACCTCGACGCTCGCCGGCGACATCGCCGAGACCCAGGCCGTCAAGAGCGTGTTCGGCGATCACGCGCACCAGCTGGCAGTCAGCTCGACCAAGTCGATGACGGGCCACCTGCTCGGCGGGGCGGGTGGCATCGAGGCGATATTCACCGTGCTGGCGCTGCGCGACCAGGTGCTGCCGCCCACGATCAACCTGGAGAACCCGGATCCGGCCTGCGACCTCGATTACGTGCCGCAGGTGGCGCGCGAGCGCAAGATGGAAGTCGCCATCTCCAATTCGTTCGGCTTCGGTGGCACCAACGGCACCATCGCGTTCCGGCGCTTCGCGTAGGAGCGGCCCGTGGCCGCAACGCCATGACGCTGCGCGCCCGGCAGGCGGGTTCGGCCGACCTCTTCGCGCTGCATCGACTGGCGCCTGACGACTATCCCTTCCTGCTGCAGAGCGTTGCGGGCCATTCGCAGTCGGGACGCTACGACATCTTGTTCGCTTTCCCCGGCAGGGTCATCGAAGCCGGCGACGGGGATTTCTTCGCGACGCTGAGCGCGGCCGCGCGTGAGTCCGCCGCGCCCGCCGACGAGTTGCCGTTCGCTGGCGGATGGTTCCTGCTGCTCGGTTACGAAGGCGCGCGGCATGTCGAGCGGCGCCTGCGACTGCCGCCATCGCCTTTCGCGCTGCCCGACCTGCTGGCGGTGCGCTGCCCCGCGGCCGTGATTGTCGACCATGAGCGCGGCGAGACGCATTGCATCGCCGAAGGCGGTGCTGCCCAGCTCGAACGGCTGCGCGCGGACCTCGCGCGCGCGAAGCCGGCGCCGCAGCAAGAAGGCGCCCTGGTGGGCGGGCTGCGTGAGGATTCGCCGTCGCGGTTCACCGAGGGTGTTTGCCGAATCCTCGACTACCTCGCCGCAGGCGACGTGTTCCAGGTGAACCTGTCACGAGCGTGGCGCGGCGAGCTGGCTGACGGTGCGTCGGCGGCAGACCTCTATGCGCGCCTGCGCATCAGCAATCCGGCGCCGTTCGCGGGCCTGGCGCGCTGGCGCGGCACCACCGTGCTCAGCTCTTCGCCCGAGCGGCTGGTGCAGGTGCGCGGCGCTCAGGTGCAGACGCGACCCATTGCGGGTACGCGGCCGCGCGGTCGCAACGCAGAGGCCGATCGCCATCTGCAGGAGCAGCTCATCGCGAGCGTGAAGGAACGCGCGGAGCACATCATGCTGATCGACCTCGAGCGCAACGACCTCGGCCGCGTTTGCGAGAGCGGCAGCGTGGAGGTCAGCGAGTTGATGACGGTGGAGAGCTACGCGCATGTGCATCACATCGTGTCCAATGTTCGCGGCCGGCTTCGGCCCGGCGCGGGACCCGGCGAGGTGCTGCGCGCCGTTTTTCCGGGCGGCACCATCACCGGCTGCCCCAAGGTGCGCGCCATGGAGATCATCGCCGAGCTGGAGGGCGAGGGGCGGGGGCCATACACCGGGGCCATGGGATATCTAAGCCGCGATGGTCACATGGATCTGAACATCCTGATCCGCACACTGGTGGTCGAGGGCCGCAGTGTCACGCTGCGTGCCGGCGCCGGCATCGTGGCCGATTCCAGGCCGGAATCGGAGCTGGCCGAGACCCGCTCCAAGGCGCGGGGGCTGCTGCAGGCCTGTGGGGCGCAGGCATGAGCGACTCGATCCTGTTCAACGGCGAGACTGGCGAGCCCCCCCTGGCCTTGCACCGCGGGTTGGCGTACGGCGATGGCGTCTTCAGAACCTGCTTGATATATGATTCTCATGTGATTGATTTAGAAGAGCAAATAAGAAAACTAACGAACGATGCCGCGGCACTGGACCTCAAAAGTCCCTCGCCCGACGTGCTCGCACTGGAGGCCCGGGAGCTCGCGCGCGGTCGGGCCAGCGGCGTACTGAAAATCCTGCTCATGCGTGCGGGCGGCGAGCGCGGCTATCGCAGCAGGACGCGCCAGGCCGATCGCCTGCTGTGCCGCTCATCGGCGCCGTCGTTTCCGGCGACGTATTGGGGGCAGGGAGTGCGCGTGGTCCGCACCGGTTTCCGGCTCGCGGCCCAGCCGGCCCTCGCCGGCATCAAGCACCTCAACCGCCTCGAGCAGGTGCTGGCCTCGCGCGAACTGCCCGCCGACGCGGCCGAGGGCCTGGTCAACGACGCCAATGGCGATCCGGTTTCCGGGACGCGGACCAACCTGTTCTGGGTCGAGGATGGCGTGGTACGGACACCGCCCCTCGACCACTGCGGCGTCGCCGGCCTGATGCGCCAGAAGGTCCTCGAGGCGGCGCAGGCGCTCGGCATTGCCGTGCGCGTAGCGCGCGGAGCGTGGCAAGACGTCGAGTCGGCGCCTGAAGCTTTCGTCACCAACAGCGTGATCGGCTTGTGGCCGGTCGCAAGCTTCGGCGAGCGCCGGTGGGCCGCCCCCGGGCCCGTGACGAGCGCGCTCTCCGCACATCTCGCCCATCCGCGGCTGGAGGAGCGCCCATGATGCGCGCCGCCGTCGTGATGCTGCTGATGATCGGCGCCGCCGTGATGCTCCTGCGCGACGCGCAGGCCGAGCTGTCGCGCCCACTCGGAATCGCGCAAGGCACACTCGTGCAGGTGCCTCGCGGTGCCAGTCTCGGGGCGTTGCTGCAGGACTGGCAGCGCGCCGGCTGGATCAGCGCGCGCCAGCGCGCGTACCTGTCGCTGCACGCGCGCGCGACCGGCGCAGCGTTGCGGCTGAAGGCAGGCGAATACGAGTTTGGTCCGCAGCTGGGCGCGCGCGACCTGGTCGCGCTGGTCGTCTCGGGGCGGGCCGTGCAGCATGAGTTGCGCATCATCGAGGGCTGGCGTTTCGAGGATGCCGTTGCCGCGTTGCGCCGCCACGCCGCCGTGCAACAGACCCTGCCGCAGGCGGACGCGGCCGCACTGATGTCGGCGATCGGTCAGGCCGGCGTGCATCCCGAGGGACGCTTTTACCCTGACACTTACCGCTTCACCCGCGGCACCACGGACGTGGCGTTGCTGCGTCACGCCTTCGAGGCAATGGCGGCGCGCCTCGCCGAGGACTGGGAGTCGCGCGAGGAAGGCCTGCCTTACCTGACTCCAGACCAGGCGCTGGTCATGGCGTCGATCGTCGAGCGCGAAACCGGCGCTCCGGCCGAGCGCCGCGAAATCGCCGGAGTGTTCATACGGCGACTGCGCATGGGAATGCGTCTGCAGACCGACCCGACCGTGATCTACGGCCTGGGCAACGCGTTCGACGGCAACCTGCGCAAGCGCGACCTGCTCGCCGATACGCCGTACAACACCTACACGCGCGCGGGTCTGCCGCCGACGCCGATCTGCCTGCCGGGCCGCGCGGCATTGCGCGCGGCGATGCACCCGGCGCCGGGGGAAACGCTGTATTTTGTTGCGCGTGGCGACGGCACACACCAGTTCTCCGAGACGATGACGCAGCACACAGCGGCGGTGCGCGAATTCCAGCTGAAGCGGCGGCGCCGGTGAAGCGTAGTGCCAAGCCGGGCCGGCTGATCGTGCTCGAGGGCGGGGAGGGCGCCGGCAAGTCCACGCAAGCCGCCTTCGTGTCCGGCTGGTTGCGCGAGCGCGGCCGCACCGTCGTGCAGACGCGCGAGCCCGGCGGCTCGCCGCTCGCCGAAGCCACGCGCCAACTGGTGCTCGAGCGGTGGGACGAGGGGATCGACGCCACGACCGAGATCCTGCTGATGTTCGCCGCGCGCGCAGCGCATCTGCATGCAAAGGTCCGGCCCGCGCTCGAGCGCGGCGACGATGTGGTCTGCGACCGCTTTGTCGATGCAACCTATGCCTACCAGGGCGGTGGCCGCGGCATGCGAGCCGCCGACATCGACACGCTGGCGGCGCTGGTACTCAAGCGGCTGCGCCCGCAACTGGTGCTGCTGCTCGACGTCGATCCGCGCATCGGCGTCGAGCGAGTACGCGGCCGTGGGCTGGCCAATCGCTTTGACGACGAGGCGCTCGCGTTCCAGGCACGCGTGCGCCGCACCTACCTGAAGCGCGCGCGTGCCGATCCGCGGCGCTACGCCGTGGTCGACGCGGGCCGCGCACCGGCGAGCGTCTCCGGCGACATCGCGCGCGCGCTGGAGCGCCTGAAATGAGCACCTGGTCGCCACACGCGTGGCAGGTCGAGCGCTGGCAGGCGGTGCTCGATGCGATCGCGCAGGATCGCCTCGGCCACGCATTGCTGCTGGCCGGACCGCGCGGTGCTGGCAAGTCGCACTTTGCCCAAGGCCTTGCGGGCTACCTGTTATGCGAGTCGGCCGGCCCCGGCAAACCGTGTGGCCAGTGCCGTGGCTGCATACAGGTCGCTGCCGGCGTCCACCCCAACCTGATGAAGCTGGCGCCGGCCGAGGACAAGCGCGACATCGCGATCGATGACATCCGCCACTTGCTCGAACGGCTGCAGCTGTCGAGC
>DATLBT010000106.1:0-4462 GCA_035526825.1 Verrucomicrobiia bacterium
GTCAGCTTGCCGTCGTTCAACGGCTCCAGCGCGAGCTCCATCGCCATGCCTGCCTTCAGCTGCGCCACCGTCACGCCGCTCGTGCACGGCGCCAGCACGACCATTTTTTCCCTTGCCAGCTCCACCGCCGCGATCGCAAACGGCACGTGCGGTTCCACGCCCACGTACGGCTCCGGCGGTGCGTAACACGCATTCGTCCACGACCACAATGTGCCGGTGCGCGACAGCTCGACTTCCTCGAACGTTTCGCTCACGCACGCCGGGTTGCGGCAGAACGTCACCTGCTTCGGGAAGTAGTAGGTATTGCAGGCCTTGCAGCGCGCGCCGAGCAGCCTGGGCTTGTCGACGCTCAGCGTGAACCAGCCCGGCAGGAGCGGGTTGCCGGTGGGAGGCGCGTCCGCCTTCACGCCGCGGCCTTCGCGAGCATGGGTGGGTTGTCCTTGATCACGCTCGCGCGCAGGTTGTGCGGGTCGAGCTTCTGGATGATCGCGAGTTGCCCGGCGGTTGGCGCCGGCGTCACCCTGCACTCGCCTGCTTGAAGCAGCGGAAACCCGGTCGCAGCCTGCACCTGCTCAAAGGTGACTCCGGGATGCAGCGAGCGCACCCGCACCGCGTGCCGCGGTCCGCCGAAATCCATCACGCACAGGTTCGTCACGATCAGCCGCAGGTCGACGAAGTCGCGCTTCACGCCGGCCGGCCAGCGCAGCTCGTTGTAACCAACCGAGCCGACAACGTCGACTTCCTTCTCGGTGAACGAGCGCGTCGTGTGCTGGGGCACGAACATCGAATTGGCGTGGTTGATGCTGTTGCCGGGAAATCCGCGCACGCCGAGCATCTGCGCCTTGGGCTTGTGGAAGTCGCCGATTGCCGAGATGTTGCCCTGGCCCCAACGATCGATCTGGCTCGGCGTGACCATCGCGTGGCGCTTGCCGTTCCACACCACGTCGAACACGCGCGAGAACGGCATCCAGCCGGCGAAGGACGGCTTGAAGCTGCCGCGTGGTCCCAGCGGAACGGGTTCTTCGACGAGATAGGCCTCGCTGTCCGTCATCATCAACTCGGGCGCATGCGTGAGCTTGGCGAGGCCCACGGCGAGCCGCGGCACGATGCCGATGCCGGTTGCGAGGATTTCGCCGTCGCCGCGCCAGGCTTCGGACGCGGCGACGATGCAGAGTTCGGCAAGGGTGGCGGTCATGGACGCGACTCCTCGCGGAGCCTGTCCTGAGCGAAGTCGAAGGGCTCGGAATGACACATGGGCTAGAACACCGGGAGCGTGAGCTTGCCGACGCGCTCGGCGCCGCCAACTTTGGACAGGTACGCCGACTCTCCGCCCGCGACGAACTCGTCAGCGTATTTCTGCCAACCGCCCTCCTCACCCGCGCCGGCGGCATAGCGCTTGAAGTGCTCCATGTCCCAGCCGTAATGCGGCGCGCACGAGGTCGGATGGGCGCCAAATGGCGCGTGCACGACCCCGGTGACGAGCGAACGCTCGAAGTAATTGGCCTTGGCCGTGTCGGCGTGCGACTGGTCCAGCCGGTCGGTCAGCACCTCGCACGACACGAAGCAGGCGTCGGCGGCGCGCGCGAACAAGTCGTCGAAGTAAGGATCGGGCCCGTGGATCTGCGTGTTGCCGCGTCGGTCGGCCACGTCGACGTGCAGCAGCGCAACGTCGAGCTTGAGTGCCGGCATTGCGAGCAGCGTTTCACCATCGGCATACGGCGAGCTGACGGTCTTGAATTCGGGGTTGTATTTCGTGACGTCGGTGCCGAGCCCGACGCGCGTCGGCAGGAACGGCAACCGCATGCCGGCGGCGCGCAGGCCCCACTGCAGCATGCCTTCGTCGAGCTCCATCACGGCCACGCCCGTGGTCTCGCGGATCTTCTTGAACCACGGCTCGATCGGCATCGCGTCGAGCGAGACGAAGCCGTAGACAAGCTTCCTCACCTTGCCGGCCGCGCAAAGCATGCCGACCTCGGGGCCGCCGTAGGCGACGACGGTGAGGTCCTTCAACGGGCTGCGCAGGATTTCGCGCACCAGCGCCATCGGCTTGCGCCGCGGGCCCCAGCCGCCGACGCCGAGGGTCATGCCGTCGCGGAGCTTGGCGACCGCCGCAGCGGCGGTGAGCTCCTTGTTCAACGAAACCCCACCGAGAAATCGTGGCCCCAGATCGAGACCTGCTTGCCTTCCGTGGTTTTCCAGCTCGCCGGGTCGACGTCGATGCCGCCCCAGCCGTATTCGAGCGCGAAGCCGCCGGGCGTCATCATGTAGAACGAGGTCATCTTGTCGTTCTCATGCTGGCCCATCGTCGCCATCAGCTTGACGCCGTGCTGCTGCTGGCGCTTCTCGGCGCGGTCGACTTCTTCCTTCTCGTTGACCTCGAGCATCACGTGCACGCAGCCGGATGGATTCGGCATCTCCGCCAGTGCGAGGCTGTGATGGCGTCCGCCCTGCGCGTGCAGGAAGTAGATGCGCATCGGCGGGGCATCCGGCGCGAACTTGAGCGACATCGTGTCGGACAGGCCGAAGCCGAGCACGTCGCGGAAGAATTTCAAGGATGCGTCGAACTGCAGCGAAGGCAGCACCGTGTGACCCATGCCCTGCCCGGCTGTCTTGAAGCCTTTCACGCCGATCGGCGACTTGAATGGTGATTGCTGTCCGGTATCGCCGAAGCGCAACTCGTGGCGGTTGCCGCTCGGGTCCTCGAACTGCGCAAGTTTCTGCGCCTTGCGCTCGGCCTTGATTTGCGCGCTCGCCTCGACGACGGCGACGCCAGCCTGTTTCAGCGCGGCGACCGCGTGGTCGAAGTCGCGCTCGGAGGCGACGTCCCAGCCCGACGAGCCGTAGCGATCCTGCTGGCCCCTGACGATGTGGGCGCGAAACTCGCGTTCGTCGATCTTGAGGTAGAGGCCGCCGTTGGGCGCCGCCGACGTGGCCGCGCCCAGCACCTGCTCGGCGTAGGACTTCCACTTCGACACGTCCGTGCTTTCGGCGACGAAGTAACCCAACGCCTGGATCCTGACCATGGCAAGCCGCCTTGTTGTTTGAAAGGGTTTTGCTGGGGGAATTATGGTTTTTGCGGTGCAGCAGTTGCTTCACCCGTTGGGGTGAGGGTCGGGCGGGGATCGAGCCGGACCCGGCCATAGGAGGTGCCGTAGAAAACCCGGCCCGCCTGGTCGATCAGCGTCCCGGCGAACAGGCTGTTGTAGCGCTGCCCGCCGATCAGGTAGTGGAAGGTGCTGGCGCCGGTGTCCCAGTCGAGCGCTTCGAGCGTCCACTGGTTGTCGCGCGCGCCGACGAGGTACGCAAGGCCCGAGCCGGTGCTGACCATCGGCACGCAGTTCGGCGAACTGACCGACTCGTTGACCCAAGCCTCCCGCAGTGTCTTCGCCCGCGGGTCCCACTCGAACTTCTGCACCCCGAATGGCTGGTAGCGCGGGCTGCTGCCGAGATACGACACCAGCAGCCGGTTGGCGCGCTGCGGCAGGTACCAGGGTGGGTTGCGGGGCTGGTTGTTGACGACCAGCGCGCCGTATCCAGCGACGACCACGGCCTGCTCCGACTGGATCGCCTGCAGGTCGAGCTTGCCCATGCGCACCGGCACGCTGGATGCGAGCGCGCCGCTATCGCGCCAGAACGCGGCCACGTTCATGCGGACGTCGCCGTCGGTGATGACGACGAGCCGATCCTCGCTGCCGAAGCCCATCAGCGCCGGCGTCGAGCCCGTCCCCTCGCCGGTGGTATTCGAGTAAGGCGTGCTCCAGCCGAGCGATAGACGCTTCCCGTCCCACAGCACCTTGTGCAAGTGTTCGCGCGAGGCGACGTAGATGCCGCCGTGCTCGTCGACCGCGAAGCTGTTGCGGACCCAGCCGTAGCCGGTCCGGCTGTCATCGTGGCGCGCGGTGTCGGCGTGGCGCAGCCGGACGAACTCGCTGCGGCTGCCGTCGCGCGCCATCACGATCACGTAGCCATGCTCGGTTGCCGTGACGATCCAGCCGTCGAAGGTCATGTTGATTCCCATCAGCGGACCGGTGACGCCAGCCGGCAGCGGAATGCGCGCCTTCAGCTCGATGGGTGCGTCGGCAGCCGGCGGCCCGCGGTCGCCAAAGACGGCGATCGCGCCGCCCTTCTCGCCGACGTAGAACCGGTGGTCGCGATCGACCATCGTGTAGACGCCCGCGAGGTCGCGCAGCACCTGCGCCGCGCGGAACGCGCGGATCAGCGCCAGGAAGCCATCGTTGCCCGCATCGAAACCCGCGATCGTGTCGTCGGCGCGCGCCTCGTCGTCCGGTGGGACGCCACCGGCGGGCGGCAGGTGCGCCAGCACCCGGAACGTGTCGTGGTCAACTTTGTAAATGCCGTTGACGCCGTTCGACCACAGCGCGCGGCGACCGTCGGCATACGCGCTCGAGATGAACGCGCCGAAATGCGCGGGCCCGAGGTGCACGTAGTCGATCTCGTCTGC
>DATLBT010000107.1:0-40740 GCA_035526825.1 Verrucomicrobiia bacterium
ATCCGCTTCGAGAAGACCTTCACGCCGGCGCTCTGCGAGCTGCTCGCCAGCTCGGGCTGCATCGCCGTCAGCGGTGGACTCGAGGTGGCGAGTGATCGTCTGCTCACGCTCATGCAGAAGGGTGTCAGCGTCGAGCAGGTCGCACGCGTCACCAAGGCCTTCGCCGACGCTGGCGTGCGTGTGCACGCCTACCTGATGTACGGCTTCCCGACGCAGACCGAGCAGGACACCGTCGATGCGCTCGAATACGTGCGCCAGTTGTTCGCGCAAGGCTGCCTGCAGTCGGGCTTCTGGCACCGTTTCACCTGCACGGTGCACTCGCCGGTGGGTCGCGACCCCGCGCGCTATGGAGTGACCGTGAGTGCACCCGCGCCCGGTCGCTTCGCCCGCAACGACATTGCCTTCACCGACCCGAGCGGCGTGGACCATGACGCGCTGGGGGCCGGCCTCAACCGCGCGCTGTACAACTACATGCATGGCCTCGGGCTCGAAACCGATGTCCGCGAATGGTTTGACGGCCCGGTGCCGAAGACCCGCGTGGCCCGGCGCTTCATCGCGCAGGCGCTCATCACGACTTGAGTCGTCGCAGGATTTTTTTGGCGGCGCCGGTTCCCTGACGTCGCCCCTTGTTCCCGCGCCCCGGGTAAAGTGCAGTCCTTCCCTTTTTCTCCGGCGGAAAAGCCATGGCGGTCGAGCATTTTGATGTCCTCATCGTGGGCGCTGGCCTGTCCGGCGTCGGCGGCGCGTGCCATCTGCAGAATCACTGCCCCGGCAAGACCTACGCCGTGCTCGAGATGCGCGAGGCCATGGGCGGCACCTGGGACCTGTTTCGCTATCCAGGCATCCGCTCGGACTCCGACATGTTCACGCTCGGGTTCAACTTTCGTCCGTGGACCCAGGCCAAGGCCATCGCCGACGGCCCGTCGATCCGCCAATACGTGCAGGACACCGCGCGCGAGAACGGCGTCGACCAGCACATCCGTTACGAGCACAAGGTCGTGCACGCGTCGTGGTCGTCGATCGACGCGCGCTGGACGCTCGATGTCGAGCGTGGCCGGTCGAAGGAGCGCGTGCGGCTGACCTGCGGCTTCCTGTACATGTGCCCGGGCTACTACGACTACGCCGGCGGCTACACGCCGGACTTTCCCGGCATCGGCGATTTCAAGGGCCGCGTCGTGCATCCGCAGAAGTGGACGCCGGATGTCGAGTACAAGGGCAAGAAGGTCGTCGTCATCGGCAGCGGCGCCACCGCGATCACGCTGGTGCCGGAGATGGCGAAGGACGCCGCGCACGTGACGATGCTGCAGCGCACGCCGAGCTATGTGGCGTCACTGCCCGAGCGAGACTGGCTGGCCAATGCGCTGCGCAAGGTGCTGCCGGACAAGGTCGCGTATTTCTTCGCTCGCTGGAAGAACGTGCTGCGCACGATGTTTTTCTACTGGGTCGCCCGCGCCCACCCCAATGTGATGAAAGGCCTGCTGCGTGCCGGCCAAAAAGAAGTGCTGGGCAAGGATTTCGACTACACGCATTTCCGCCCGCCGTACCAGCCGTGGGACCAGCGCCTGTGCCTGGTGCCGGACGGTGACTTGTTCAAGTCGCTGCGCAGCGGCAAGTCCGAGATCGTCACCGACCACATCGAGCGTTTCACCGCCCGGGGCATCCAGCTCAAGAGCGGTCGCGAGCTCGAGGCCGACCTCATCGTGACCGCGACCGGGCTCAAGCTGCTGCTGCTCGGCGGCATGACCGCCACCGTCGACGGGCACCACGTAGACCCGCCGAAGACGATGAGCTATCGCGGCATGATGGTCAGCGACGTGCCGAACCTGTCTTTCGCCGTGGGCTACACGAATGCGTCGTGGACACTGAAGTGCGACCTCGTCGCCGAGTACACCTGCCGGCTGATCAACTACATGGACGCCAACGGCTATCGCCAATGCACGCCGCGGCGCACCGACCCGACGCTCAAGGAAGAGCCGATCATCGATTTTTCCAGCGGCTATGTGCAGCGCTCCATCGACCAGTTTCCGCGCCAGGGCAACAAGGTGCCGTGGAAGCTGCACCAGAACTACGTCAAGGACCTGTTCAACCTGCGCTATGGCTCACTCGACGATGGCGTCCTGGAATTCGCGCGCGAGGTGCCAGCGGGGGCCGTGGGTAGCGCGGCGCGTTAGGCGCGCCGCTGCAGCATCTCGATCAGCTTGCCTTTCATCGGGCGCACCCAGTTGGCCTTCAGCGTCGGCGACAGCAGCCCGGCCTCGTCGAGCTCATCGCACAACCGCATCTGGTGCGCGAGGTCGAACAGGTCCAGCTGATCGGTGAACTTGCCGTCATCGCCGACGGTGATGAACGAGACCCCCGGCGTCTGGAAGAACGCGCCGTCGCTGCGCCGGCCCGGACCGCGATTCCACCAGTGCGTGATGACCCGGTTGCCGCTCGTGCAGAAGCGCTCGATCGGGAAGCTCCAGCCTTCCCAGCCCACCAGCATCTCGCGGCCGTAATGCGTGGCCTTGATCTCGGCGCGGCTCTTGGCCATCACGCGCAGCGTGCCGCCGTACTCGCACAAATACTGGCAATTCTCCGCATAAAATTCGTCCGCGATCCAGCCCCATTCGTTGCGGCGCGCCGCCTCGACGAAGGCAGCTTGCAGGGCGCTGGCGCGCGATTCAGCGAGACTGGGCATGTTTATTTCTCCGGAAACTGGGAAGAATCTACACGGGAACCTCGAGCATCGGTGCGGTCTCCAATTCGCATTTCACCCAGAAGGAGACGTCATGCTCATCGTCAAGACGCTGGCGCGGGATCACCGCGCGCTCGAGAAAATCCTCACCGGCCTGGGCGGTACCACCGGCGCCGACCCGGCCCCGCGCGTCGAGCAGTTCACTCGTTTGCAGGCCGTGCTGCACGGGCATGCGCGCGCCGAGGAAGAGGTGGTCTATCGCCCGCTGCGCGCCAGGCAGCCCGAAGAGGAAAAGCTGCTGGAGGCCTTCGAGGAGCATCGCGTCGCCGACCTGCTGCTGCAGGAACTGGCCTCGGCCTGCCCCGGCGGCGCCGGTTGGGCCGCGCGCCTGCGCGTACTTGAAGAAATGCTGCGCCATCACATCAAGGAAGAAGAGCTGCACCTGTTCCCGCTCATCGAGGAGTCGTTCGACGAGGCCGCGCAGGCGCGCATGAGTCGCGAGTTCAACCAGCTCAAGCACGAACGCGTCGAGGTATTCCTTGCGCCCTTCCGGCGCGCGATGCCGGCCTTTGCCGGCCGCGCGGCGATCGGCGCGCAAGCCGCGGCAGGCCGCATCGTGCGCCGCGGCGAGCTCTACGTCCGGCAGCGGATCTCCCAGATGCGCGGGTAGGAGCGCCTCGGCAGCCCGCGCCGCGCCGCGTCACAATGGCCCCTCCAAACCAAGGGAGATGGCCATGCAACATGCCCCGATGCTCGGGCCGGTGATCGCGCTGGTGCTGTGGACCCATGCCATGTGGCTGTGGATGTACGCCACGCGCATTCCGGCGATCACGCAGATGAAGATGCGGCTGGACCCCGCAGCGCCCCGCGGCCAGCAGATGAGCGAGTTGCCGGCCTCGGTGCGCTGGAAGGCCGACAATTACAACCACCTGTTCGAACAGCCGACGGTGTTCTACGCCGTAGCGATCGCGCTCGCCATCGTCGGGGATTTTTCGGCGTTGAGCGTGGGCCTGGCCTGGGCGTACGTCGCGTTGCGCGTGGTTCATAGCCTGTGGCAGGCGCTGGTCAACGTGATCATCTGGCGCTTCGCGATCTTCACGCTGTCCGCGCTGCTGCTGATGGCGCTGTCGGTGCGGGCGGCGATCATGGTCTTCTGACGTGGATTACCGTGAGCGCGCGCTGAAACTCTACCCGTGGGTCTGCGGCCGCTGCGGCCGCAGCTTCACGTCGGCGAACCTGCGCGAGCTCACGGTGCACCACCGCGACCACAACCACGACCACAATCCGGAGGACGGCAGCAACTGGGAGCTGCTGTGCCTGTACTGCCACGACAACGAGCACCAGCGCCAGGTGGAGCGGCCCCGCGGCACGACACCGCCGCGCGAGCAAAAGCCGGCAACGTCAAAAGCGCTCGGTGATTTGCAAAATCTGCTGCGCCGCAAGACTTAGAACTGCCGGAACGTCGTGAACCGCGTCACGGTCCAAAACGGACGCCGCGATGTTCCTGCGGCGAGTCACTTGGAGGATGTATGAACCAGAACCGTGGAAATCAGGGCTCAGGCAGCAACCAGTCGCAGAACCCGATGCAGTCGCCGCGCGGCGGCAATGTTTCGCAGAACGACAAGCAGAACGAGGAAGTCGAGGAAGGCGAGACCGGCGGACGCGACGAGCAGGACGAGGAATCCACCTCGATTGGCCAGAAGGACCAGGGCAAAAGCCAGGGTCAGGGCCAGGGCAATCGCGGCTCCTCAGGCAACCAGGGCCAGACCGGTCGCTAACTACATTTGCCTGTGCAAAAAACCCCGGTTCGCCGGGGTTTTTTCTTGGCTTCCACCCTGCGCCGGAACCGACGGCCTCGCGCGGCTTTCGAACGTCATATCGCACGGAGATTTACCATGAAGCAGTTCCTGTCACTCGCCATGGGCGCCGCCACGCTTCTGCTCGCCGGCCAGGGTACTGCGCAAGCACCCGCGACGACGGTCGCGCCCGGCACGGTCAACCCCAACTCGCTGGTTTCGCTCGACAGCGACCGCGACGGCTCGATCAGCCGCGCCGAGGCCGCGGGCAATTCTTCCTTGAGCAGCCAGTTCCTGACCCTCGACGCCAATGGCAACGGCGCGCTCGAGTCCGCCGAGTTTTCGCGCTTCGAGAGCACGGGCACCACCGGCGACACGGGTGGCACGATGGGAGCGCCGGCCTGGCCGCGGAATACCATCACACCGCCGCCGCCGATGACCCCGACCCCGGTTGCGCCAACGGTGCCTTCGGGCACCAGCCCCGCGCCGACGGGAGCGAGCCCGGCGCCGAGCGGCTCGACGCCTCCTCCCGGCGGCTAGTGCGGAAAACGCCCGGCGGCCGCGCAAGCGCTGGGCCGCAGCGGCGTAAGCTGTCAGGACCTGCTGGAACGGAGGCGACGTGAGAACAATCCATGGCTTGGCACTGACGCTGATCGCGCTCATTGCAGGCTGCGCCACGGCCACGCCGTACCAGCCCGTCGACGGTGGCTTCGGTTACGCCGAGCAGAAGATCGAGTCCAATCGCTACCGCGTAACCTTCGCGGGCAACAGCCGCACCGAACTGCAGACCGTCGAGAACTACGTGCTGCACCGCGCGGCCGAGGTGACGCTGGCGCAGGCGTACGACTACTTCATCGTCAGTGACCGCACCACCAAGGGTGAGGCGGAGGATCGGCAGCCCACGGTGACCTTCGGTTTCGGCAGCTTCGGCTTCGGACACCACCACCATGGCGGTGTCGGGATCGGCACCAGCGCGGGCCGAGAGGGCACCGAGTACCAGGGCGCCATCGAGATCCTGCTCATGCGCGGCAAGAAGCCGGCCGACAACGCCAACGCCTTCGATGCGCGACAGATCCTCGAGAATCTCGGCCCCGCGATTCAGCGGCCGGAGCGCAAGGAGCCGGAAGCGGGCGCCGACGCGGTCCCCGGCGCGGCCTAGTTGCAACCGCGCAGCAGGAAGATCCCCAGCAGGATCGGCACGGGAATACCAATCAGCCAGGCAATTGCATAGCCAATCTTGCCTTCCTGGCGCTCGCGTAATTTCTTCAAATAGGTCACGGCTTTCTCCAAAGTGGTTGCTCCCTATTTGGAGTTGCGCGCCCCCCGCTTCGTTCGGACCCCTTGGGTCCTGCGTTCCTTCACAACCGCTCCGCCTATTTCAATCCAGGCGGGCGCGTGGTCGCTGGCCTTCGGCCGCCCGCGCACCCAGCGGTCGACGCCAGCGGCTTTGAGGCGGGGCGCCAGCGCGCGATTGAGCAGCAGGTGGTCGATGCGCAAGCCGCCGTTGCGTTCCCAGTGCTGCCGAAAATAATCCCAGAAGGTGAAGATCTTCTCGTCAGGGTGCAGCGTGCGCAGTGCATCGACCCAGCCCTGCCCCAGCAGCCGCGCCCAGCGTTCGCGGGTTTGCGGCTGCAGCAGGGCGTCCTTCTTCCATGACTTCGGGTTGTAGATGTCGAGCTCGTCGGTCGGCACGACATTGAAATCACCCGCCAGCACCACGGGGTGCTCGCTGTCGAGCAGCGCTGCAACGTGCGCGTGCAGCCGCTCCATCCAGCGCAGCTTGTAGTCGAACTTCGGACCGGGCTGCGGGTTGCCGTTCGGCAGGTACAGGCAACACACCACGACCCCCTGCACCGCCGCCTCGAGGTAACGGCTTTGCTCATCGGCGTCATCGCCGGGCAGTCCCCGCCGTAACTCGATCGGCTTGCCAACGCGCGACAGGATCGCCACGCCGTTCCACGACACCTGCCCGTGCCACACCGATTCGTAACCGGCGGCGCGGAGCTCGCGCTGCGGAAAGTCCTGCTGGCGCGCCTTGAGTTCCTGCAGGCAGGCGACCTCCGGCGATTCGCGCTCGAGCCATTCGAGGAGGTTGGCGAGGCGGGAGCGGATGCCGTTGACGTTGTAGGTCGCAATTTTCATCAGCGTACTTTACGGCCGCCGCGGCACCTCGGTGGGTCCGCGTTGTGCAAGAAATGCACGAACAACGCTGGGCCGCCGACGTGGTCTAACACTTCCCTGAATCCGGAGGCACCCATGACAAACCAGATGCGTACCGACAAGAATCCCGAGAACCGCGATCCGATCACCAAGAAGCCGGGCGCGCATCCGGCGGGCGTCGGCGTCGGCGCCGCAGCCGGTGGCATCGCTGGCGCCGCGGCTGCGGGCGCGGCGGCAGGAACGGCCGTAGGCGGCCCGATTGGCGCAGCGGTCGGCCTGGTGGGCGGCGCGATCGTCGGCGGCCTCGCTGGCAAGAAGGTCGCCGAGAAGGTCAATCCGACGCATGAAGAGAGCTATTGGCGCGAGGCCTATCGCGCCCAGCCCTACTACGCGTCCGAGTACACCTACGACGACTACGGCCCCGCCTTTCGCACGGGTTATGAAGGCTATGGCCGTTACGGTGACCGCAGCTTCGACGAAGCCGAGCGCGACCTGCAGCGTGACTACGACAAGTCCAAGGGCAAGTCGAAGCTGGGCTGGGAGCGCGCCAAGGATGCAACGCGCGCCGCGTGGAATCGCGTGTCCGACACGACCGAGCGCGCGATGCCGGGGGACAGCGACCGCGACGGCAAGTAAGTCGGGTCGAGTTGGCGAAACGGGGCGCTTTGCGCCCCGTTTCTTTTAGTGGGCAGCAAAGAAAAGGCCCAGGCTTTGGCGCCCGGGCCTTCGAGTCACTGCCGTCGGAGCGTTTTACGCCAACTGCCGATGCGCCAGCTTGGTCATCTCGAACATCGAGACCATGGCCTTGCCGCCGAACAGCTCCTTGAGCGATGCGTCCGCCTTGATCATGCGCGGGTTGCTCTTGCTCTGCAGCTTGTTCTTCTTGATGTACTTCCACAGCTTGCTGATCATGTCGGTCCGTGTCATCGGCGAGTTACCGACGACCGCCGCCAGCTTGGGCTTGGGCGTGAGCTCCTTCCAGAATGCGGACTTCGGGTTTCTGCGCTTCATGTACGACCTCCTCTTGCCGACGATGCGCCGGCTTTCATTGATTTTCCTGGTTGATCAGTCCCAGCTCAGCGCGCCGCCGGTCTGGTACTCGGTCACGCGGGTCTCGAAGAAGTTCTTTTCCTTCTTGAGGTCCATGACCTCGCTCATCCACGGGAACGGATTGGTCGCGCCCGGGTAGAGCTGCTTGATGCCGATCTGCGAACAGCGGCGATTGGCGATGAACTTGAGGTACTCGTTGAACTGGCCGGCGTTGAGGCCCAGCACGCCGCGCGGCATGGTGTCGTGCGCGTAGCGGATCTCGAGGTTGGTCGCCTCGTTGATCATCTGCGCGACTTCCTGCTGGAACTTCTCGGTCCACAGGTGCGGGTTTTCGAGCTTGATCTGGTTGATCACGTCGATGCCGAAGTTCATGTGCATCGACTCGTCGCGCATGATGTACTGGATCTGCTCGGAGATGCCGACCATCTTGTTGCGGCGCCCGAATGACAGCAGCTGCACGAAGCCGACGTAGAAGAAGATGCCTTCGAACACCACGTAGAACGCGATCATGTCGCGCAGGAAGCGCTGGTCGTTCTCCGGCGTGCCGGTATGGAAGGTCTGGTCGGCGAGCGACTGTGTGTACGGCAGCGACCACGCCGCCTTGTCGTGGATGCTCGGCACCTCGCGGTACATGTTGAACACTTCCGCCTCATCCAGGCCGAGCGACTCGATGCAGTACTGGTAGGCGTGGGTGTGGATCGCCTCCTCGAACGCCTGGCGCAGCAGGTACTGGCGGCACTCGGGGTTGGTCAGGTGGCGGTAGACCGCCAGCACCAGGTTGTTGGCAACCAGCGAATCGGCGGTGCTGAAGAAGCCGAGCGAGCGCTTGATGATGGTGCGCTCGTCCTCGGTCAGGCCATTCGGGTCCTGCCAGATGGCGATGTCGGCCGCCATCTGGATCTCCTGAGGCATCCAGTGGTTGTTGCAGGCATCGAGGTACTTTTTCCACGCCCACTCGTACTTGAACGGAACCAGCTGGTTCAGGTCGGCGCGGCAGTTGATGATCTTCTTGTCGTCCACCTGGATTCGACGCGCGCCCATCTCCAATGATTCCAGCCCGGTGGCGCCATGGTCGGGCGCGCGCAGCGCAAATTCCGGCGCCTTGGCGGTGGGCACCGCCAGCGGGTCCGGGTGCGGCACGCCCGCGAACACCGGCGGTACGCGCGAGTACTTCGGCGCGGATTCGGCGGCACGCGGGGCCGCGATGGCTTCGTCTTCCCAGGTCAACATGTCACTTCTCCAAATTTGCTTGCTAGTTGGCGCGTGAGGCGATGGCCACCACGTGCTCCTGCAGGATCTTGTCGCTGGCGGAGCGCATGCCGCGCTTCAGCGTCGCGCACACCCGCTCGATCTCCTCGATGCACAACACGCGAAACGATTCCACCTCGGCATCATTGGCGAGGTACGCCGACTGGAAGCCGGCTTCAACGACCCCCATCGGCGCGAAATTGCTGCCGCCGGACTTCGGTGCAATGACCTTCGTCTTGAACAGGCTCATTTCGTGATCTCCCCTGATGGCCAAGGACATCTCCTGCCCCTTACGTTCGCTTTGCAGAATGGCGGCCATGGGCCGCTCCTACTGGCACGCTTCGCAATCCGGATCGGTGATCGAGCAGACCTTGGCGCCGCCGACGTCGCTGGCCGCGCCGTTGCCATTGGCCTTCGCCACGGCCGGCTCCGCCGCCTTCGCCGTCTTGCCGACCTTGTTGAGGCGGTCGTCGGTGATGGTCGTCTTTTCGGCGTGCGTCGCACCCATCGTCCGCAGGTAATACGTCGTCTTGAGGCCGGAGAGCCACGCGTGCTTGTACAGTTCATCGAGCTTCTTGCCGCTCGGCTGCGCCATGTACAGGTTCAGCGACTGCGACTGGTCGATCCACTTCTGGCGCCGTGAGCCGGCGTCGACCAGGCACTTCGCGTCGATCTCGAAGGCGCACTTGTAGATCGCCTTGAGGTCCTCCGGCACGCGGTCGATCTTCTGCACCGAGCCGTCGTAGTACTTGAGGTCGTGCACCATGACCTCGTCCCACAGCCCGAGCTTCTTGAGGTCGTCGACCAGGTACTGGTTGATCACGGTGAACTCGCCCGACAGGTTCGATTTCACGTACAGGTTCTGGTACGTGGGCTCGATCGACTGCGAGACACCGGTGATGTTGGCGATGGTCGCGGTCGGCGCGATCGCCATGGTGTTGCTGTTGCGCACGCCCACGGTCCGTACCCGCTCGCGCAGCGCATCCCAGTTGAACGCACCCGACGCGCTGCCGTCCTGCTGCAAATACTTGCCGCCGTTGCGCTCCTTGGCCAGCAGCTTGATCGAGTCGATCGGCAGGATGCCCTGGCTCCACAGCGAGCCCTTGAAGCTCGCATAGGCGCCGCGCTCCTCGGCGAGGTCGGTCGAGGCCTTGATCGCGAAGTAGCTCACCGCCTCCATCGACACATCGGCGAACTTGATCGCGGGTTCGGATTCGTACGGCATGCGCAGCTGATACAGCGCATCGTTGAAGCCCATGATGCCGAGACCCACCGGGCGATGGCGCAGGTTCGACGCGCGCGCGGTGTCGACCGAGTAGTAGTTGTACTCGATGACGTTGTCGAGCATGCGCATCGCGGTGCTGATGGTCTTCTCGAGCTTCCTCAGGTTGAGCTTGCCGTCGATCACGTGCGCCGGCAGGTTGACGCTGCCGAGGTTGCAGACCGCGATCTCCTTGCCGGCCTTGGTGTTGAGCGTGATCTCGGTGCACAGGTTGGAGCTGTGCACGACGCCCACGTGCTGCTGCGGCGAACGCAGGTTGCACGGATCCTTGAACGTGATCCACGGATGCCCGGTTTCGAACAGCATCGACAGCATCTTGCGCCACAGCTGCGTCGCCGGCATGCGCTTGTGGTTCTTGATCTTGCCGATGTCGGCGAGCGCTTCGTACTCGGCATAGCGCTTCTCGAACGCGGCGCCGACGAGGTCATGCAGGTCCGGCGTGTCCTCGGGAGAGAACAAGGTCCACGGTCCCTCCTCCATCACGCGCTTCATGAACAGGTCCGGCACCCAGTTGGCCGTGTTCATGTCGTGCGTGCGACGGCGCTCATCACCGGTGTTCTTGCGCAGGTCGAGGAACTCCTCGATGTCGCGGTGCCAGGTCTCGAGGTACCCGCACACCGCACCCTTGCGCTTGCCGCCCTGGTTCACGGCGACCGCCGTGTCGTTGGCGACCTTCATGAACGGCACGACGCCATTGCTCTTGCCGTTGGTGCCCTTGATCCAGGCGCCCATGCCGCGCACCGGCGTCCAGTCGTTGCCGAGGCCGCCGGCAAACTTGGACAGCATGGCGTTGTCGTGGATGGCGCCGAAGATGCCGTGCAGGTCATCGGGCACGGTGGTCAGGTAGCAGCTCGACAGCTGCGGACGCAGCGTGCCGGAGTTGAACAGCGTCGGCGTCGACGACATGAAGTCGAACGAGCTGAGCAACTGGTAGAACTCGATGGCGCGGCCTTCGCGGTCCACCTCGTTGATGGCCAGGCCCATCGCGACGCGCATGAAGAACGCCTGCGGCAGCTCGAAGCGGACCTTGTTGGAGTGGATGAAGTAGCGGTCGTACAGGGTCTGCAAGCCGAGGTAGTCGAACTTCATGTCGCGCTCGGGCAGCAGCGCCTTGCCGAGGCGATCGAGGTCATAGGTCGTCAGCTTGCTGTCGAGCAGCTCGAGCTTGGCGGCCTTGTGGATGTACTCGCGGAAGTACTCCGGATACAGGCCCTTCATGTCTTCGAACGTCGGCCTGCTCTCGGCGACGCCGAGGAACTTCAGCGCCTCGTGGCGCATCGCATCGGTGAGCAGGCGTGCCGACACGTAGGTGTAGTTGGGTTCCTTCTCGATCATGGCGCGCGCCGACAGCGTCAGCGCCTGCGCCACTTCGTCCTCGGGAATGCCGTCGTAGAGGTCGCGCAGCGCAGCAGCGACCACTTCTTCGGCCGACACGCCGGTGAGGCCGAAGCAGGCCTCGGTGGTGACGCGCTGCATGCGGGCGAAGTTGAGCGGGATGACATTGCCGTCATCGAGCTTGACCTTGATCGACTTGCCTTCGGCGGGCGCGGCAGCCGGCTTGGCGGCGGCCTCGGACCGGCGCTCGAGCGAACGCCGTTCGCGATAGATGACGTAGTCCCGCGCGACCTTGTGCTCGCCTGCGCGCATCAGCGCGAGTTCGACCTGGTCCTGGATGTCCTCGATATGGATCGTCCCGCCGCCGGCGACATGGCGCGTGAGCGCCCCGACGACCTGCGCCGTGAGCGACTCGACCTTCTCGCGCACGCGCGAGCTTTCAGCCGCGGTGCCGCCTTCGACGGCCAGGAACGCCTTGGTCATGGCGATCGCGATCTTCGAGGCGTCGAAACCGGTGACCTTGCCGTTACGGCGGATAACCTTGAGGGTTCCGGGTGCCGTTGCCGTGACTTCCGCGGGCTCCGTGGCTTCCGGAACGACAGGCAGGCGGAGGGTCTCGGGAACGTTGATGGTGCTTTGCATGGGGGGTGCTCCTCTCCCGAGCAGAATCTGGTTGTTAGCCGCTGTTTCTCTACAAACTTCTAACAACTCCGGATTCGTCGGGGAGACTCCCGGAGCGTGCCGAACACAATATATTGGGCCGTGAAAGGCAGTCAACCCCAACAGGTATTGGTCAAGTCGTGTGACAACCTGTGGACAAGCTGTGGCAAAAAACCCGGTCTGGGAGGGATTTTCTGCGATCGACCGGTTAATTCCAGACGAACCCTGACTGATAGGTCAGCCGACGAACGGCGGCGGCTCGGACCGTACCCGCCGGGTCCTCGGGGTTGAACTACGGGCGGCGAAAAGGCTCTTTAGCGCTGTAACATTTCCGCCCCCCCCACGCACCCGGAGTCTGTTCGGATGGCTCGATCCCTCGTTCCCGTTCTGATGGCGGGCGGCTCCGGCACCCGCCTGTGGCCGCTGTCGCGCGAGATGTACCCCAAGCAGCTGCTCAAGCTGACCAACGAGCGCAGCCTGCTGCAGAACACCGCGTTGCGCGCGCAGGAGATCCCGGGCGCGCAGCCGCCGGTGGTGATCTGCGGTGAACAGCACCGCTTCCTCGTCGCCGAGCAACTGCGCGAGTGCGGCATCGAGGGCGCCACGGTGATCCTGGAGCCGGAGGGCCGCAACACCGCGCCGGCGGCGACCGTCGCCGCGCTGTTCGCGCAGGACAAATACGGGCCCGAGACCCAGGTGTTTTTGATGTCGGCGGACCACGCCTTCACCAGGGAGGCCGGCTTCATCAAGGCGGTGAGCGCCGCGTCGATGGCCGCCGAGGGCGGGCGCTTGATGACTTTCGGCATCAAGCCGACCCGGCCCGAGACCGGTTACGGCTACCTCAAGCCGGGGGCGCCGCTGAAAGGCGCGAAATCCGCGCGCGCCGTCGCGGCGTTCGTCGAAAAACCCGACGCCAAAAAAGCCGCGCGCTTCATCAAGGCCGGCTACTTCTGGAACGGCGGCATTTTCCTTTTCCGCAGCGATGCGTTCCTGGCCGAGGTCAAGCGCCTCGAGCCGGCGATGCTCGCGGCATGCACCGACGCGCTCGGCAAGGGCCAGCGCGACAAGGACTTCGTGCGGCTCGACAAGGCTTCATTCACGGCGGCCCGCAAGGAGTCGATCGATTACGCAATCATGGAGAAGGCGAGCGACATCGCGCTGGTGCCGCTCGACGCCGGCTGGGACGACGTCGGCACCTGGAGTTTCCTCGGCAACCTGCCCGCCACCGACAAGCACGGCAATTTCACGCGCGGCGACGTGTTCCTGCAGGACGTCGAGGACTCGATGATCCACGCCGAAGGACGCCTGGTCGCAGCGGTCGGCATCCGGGACCACATCGTGGTCGAGACGCGTGACGCCGTGCTGGTGACGACGCGCGACCGCGCGCAGGACGTCAAGAAAATCGTCGAGTCGCTCAAGGCCAAGAAGCGGCCCGAGGCGCAGGATCACCCCAAGGTTTTCCGGCCGTGGGGCTGGTACGACTCGATCGCCAACGCGCCCGGTTTCCAGGTCAAGCGCATCGGCGTGAAGCCCGGCCAGAAGCTGTCCCTGCAGATGCACCACAAGCGGGCCGAGCACTGGATCGTGGTCAAGGGCACTGCCAAGGTCACCATCGACGAACGCGTGTTCGATTTGACGACCAACCAGTCGTGCTTCATCCCGCTCGGAGCCAAGCACCGGCTGGAAAACACCACCGGGGACGCGCTCGAACTGGTCGAGGTGCAATGCGGCTCGTACCTGGGCGAGGACGACATCGTGCGTTTCGACGACATCTACGGCCGCGCCGGGTAGCGATCACTCCGGCAATGGGTGCTCCAGCCACTGCCGATACGTGCGGTAGTGGTGCAGGGCAAAGCCGGCGAAGGCCGGATTGCGGCGGTAGGCTTTTTCGACCCGGCGCAATTCGCGCTCCAGGTCCTCCTCGGAAGCGCCGTCGAAGGTGACCTTCGGGATGTCGTTGGGAGTGATCTCGACGCCAATGACGACCTTGCGGCCGTGGCGCTTGGCGTAGTCGAGCTCGCGCGCGGCGTGCGCGATCATGCCGTCGCGTCCCTCGGCGCGATTGCGATAGTCCATCAGCACCACGTAGTCGTAAAGGTCGATGAGATGTTCGCTCGCCGGCCGCGCCGCGCCATTCCACTCGACGACGATGCCGTCGAACCAGAACGGGATCGCCGCCCCAAGCTCGAGCGCCTGGCCCGAAACCCGCTTCAATGACGCCAGCGCCTGGCTCAGGTCGATGAAGTTCAGCAGCAACGCATCGCGGTGCTCGCTCCATTCGCCCAGCAGGTGCGGCTCGATATCGAGACTGACGCCGTCAAATCGCTCATGCGGCGCCGCCGCCGCGTTGTAGTCCAGCACGCGCTGGAGCATCGCCAGGGCCTCGGCGCGATGCTCGGGCAGGACATAGCGCTCGGTGTGCAGGTAGTACGAGCCCAGCAGGGCATGAACGCGCAGGCCATGGCGATGCATGCGCCGGATGAAGCCCCGGTAAAGCTGCGGGTGCGTTGCGACCAGGTTGCGCTGGCGGAACGCGTCCGCGTACAGATAGATGGTTCCGATTCCCTTGCCTTCGAGGAAGGTCCTGGCCTCGAGCGCGACCGCCGCGTCGCCGAGCATGGCGTAGGACTCCTTCTCCCAGGTCCACACGGCCCGGTCCGTCGCGGGCGCGCTCGTCGCGGTCGCGAGCAGGCCGGCGCAGAAGAACCCCCAGAGCCCGCGCGACATGAACCTTCAGGATCCGGCCGCGGGACGTCGGGCGCCGCAGTCGCCTACCAGCGGTAATACAGCGTCGCGTGGGTACCGCGCGCCACGAACGCGTCTTCCTCGTCGCCGTAGCTCGCGCCGACCTTGAACCCCCATTGGGGATGGGGAAAGTTCACATAGGCAATGCCGGCCGATGAACTGTCGCGCGCGCTGGTGCCGCCCGCGGTGCCGGCGAGATCCTGATTGCTGCGGCCCTTGCCGGCGCGAAACTCGAGGTAATCGTCACCATTGCCGGCGTAGTACCAGCGGCCCAGCAGCTGGTCACTGTTGCCGTCCGAGCTATCGCTATAGGTAAACAGGTGTTTCCATCGCAGGTACCAGGCGCCCACATACTTGCCCGCGCCGACGCTATAGATGTCCACTGTATTCGAGCGGAACAGCAGCTGGTCCAGGCCGGCCGAGAGTTCCCAGCCCTGCCCCACGCCCTGGAAGACTTCAGCGCGCCACGAAGTTTCAGGATAGAGAATGGCGTCGGGGCTCTGCTGAAACCGCAGGTTGGCGTACGCACGCGGCCACAGGTCCACGTACGCATCGAGCGCCCACGCATCGTCGGTCTTGCGGAAGCGGTCGGCCTTGAGCCACTCGGCGGCGAGCGACCAGGATTCAAAGTAACGGCGCAGCGACAGGGTGTAGTCGAGCCAGCCGGCGCGATCCGGGGAAAACTCGGTCTGGCCGGCGCCGAACAGCAGCTGCCAGTTGAAGCCCTCGGGCACGAAAGCCTCGGGGTTCCGCGCCTGCCGTTCCAGCGAGCGCTGGGCATCCGCGACCTGGGCGGGGTTCGCACCGAGCGCCGCGGCCACTTCGAAGTCATTGTGCGCCGGGACGGTGTGGCCCGCGGCGCGGTGGGCCCGCCCGCGCGCCATGTACGCCGCCGCATCGTCCGGCTTCAGGTCGATCCAGCGACCGTACGCATCGACGGCCTGTTCGGGGCGTCGGCTCCACAGGTACACGTCGCCCAGTGCCGACCAGGCGCCGGCATAGCTCGGCGACCGGGCTGTTGCAGCGCGCAGGTCGTCCTCAGCCTCGGGCCAGCGCTTTTCCCAGGCGTAGACCTGGCCGCGACCCAGCAACACGTCTGTATTTCCCGGCGAGCGCTGCAGCAATTGTGTATACGCGGCGAGCGATTCCTCGCGATGTCCCGACGTCGCCAGCGCGCGGGCGGCGCGCACCTGCTCGTCGAAGCTGGCCTCCGCAAGCGTTGCCTGGTCGTTCGGGGCAGGTGGCGGCGCAGCGGATGCCACGGCGCCTGCGAGCGACAACGCAAGTGCCAATGGCGCGATGCTGCGCGTGCATGTCAATTTCATGATTCCTTGGACCCGCCGGCTTCGCCGGGCGCGACGGCCATCGGCGGCGACTCGGCAGGCCGCTGCCAGGCCCCCGAGCGGGTTATTTTTCCCCAGCGCGCCTCGCGCCAGAAGGAGAACATCCACTGGATCATCGCCGCGGCGCGCCACAAGGAATTGATCTGCCGGTAGCCGAAGTTCTCGATGAAGGCGACGGCGAACAGCCGCATCTGCTGGCCGAGCCGCGGATACATGTGGAACGACAATTCCTCGAGGAACAGCGCGTTCACCGAAAGCAGCATGCCGATGCCGATCGACACGAACAGGAACACCAGGAAGGCCTCGACCGGGATGAGCCCCAGCGCCCACAGCACGATTGTGGCGACGTAGCCGGTCACTTCGATCAGGGGCCCGACCATTTCGAAAATGAGCATGAAGGGAAACGCCAGCCAACCCACCGAACCGCTCTTGCGGCTGAACATGAAGCGCAGGTTGGGCGCCAGGCATTCGGCCAGGCCGCGCTGCCAGCGCATGCGCTGGTTCTTGAGCGACTTGAGGTCGTGGGGTGCTTCGGTCCAGCAGATGGGGTCCGGCACGAAGGTGATTCGATAAGGGCGCCCTTCCTTGCGCAGGTTCATGTGCAGCCGCACCACGAGGTCCATGTCCTCGCCCACGGTGCCGGAGCGGTAGCCGCCGATGGCGATCACCCGCTCCTTGTAGAACACGCCGAAAGCGCCCGAAATCACCAGCAGCGCGTTCAGCGGCGACCAACCGAGCCTTCCGAACAGGAACGCGCGCAGGTACTCGACGAGTTGCAGCGTCGGCAGCAGTGTCTTCGGCAGTTCGACTTTTTCGAGCGTGCCCTTGTGCACGGTGCAGCCGTTGAGCACGCGGATCACGCCGCCCACCGCCACCGTCTTCGGGTCCTCGAGGAACGGCCTCACCACGCGATGCAGGCTGTCGGGCTGCAGGATGCAGTCGGCATCCACGCAGCACACCATCGGAAAGCGGGCGCAATTGATACCGGCGTTGAGCGCATCGGCCTTGCCGCCGTTGTCCTTGTCGATCAGGCGCACCTGCGGAAAGCGCGCTGAAGCGTAGATCCTGTGCACGGCCTTGGTCGGCACGCGGCGCCGGTACGCCTCGGGGAATTCCACCATGCCGAAGGCGTCGATGACTGCCTGCAGCGTGTGGTCGGTGGAGCCGTCGTTGACCACGATGATTTCGTACTGCGGGTAGTTGAGCCGGAGCAGCGAACGCACCGACGACACGATGGTGCCGTGCTCGTTGTGCGCCGGGATCAGGATGCTGACCGGTGGCTGGTAGGTGGTCAGGCTCTTGGGCAGGTACTCGGCGCGATGGTCGCGCATGTACCCGATGATCGCGTAAAGCGCGATGTAGTTGAGCGCGAGGTAGCAGGCACTGATGGCGAGGAAGTAGCCGAGGAAGAGCCATTGCAGCGCCAGGGCCATCTCCAGCCACGGCAGTGCTCCGAAACCGGTGACGATCCATTCGATCATGCGGCGGCCTTCGTCACGATGCCCAGCGAGTGCTCGGCCAGCACCTGCTGGATGATGTCCCGCGCGTACTTGTCTTTCTGCTCCGCCTGGATCCGGCGCAGTCCCTCGGTGCCGACGAAGGACATGCCGTGCAATGCCTGGGCAGCGCGATAACGGACCCACCACTGCGAGTCGGTCAGGATCGGGATCAGGCGCTGCTCGTCGCCAGGCAAGCCGAGGCGGCCGAGCGTTACGGCAGCCTGCATCCGCACATGCCAGCGTTGATGGCTCAGCAGGGCGCGCACGCGGTCGAGGTCGTCCTGGCGCGCCATCACCTGCAGGCAGGTCGAGATCAGCCGCTCATCCTGCGAGGACTCGAGCATCCTGCGGATGATGGGCGCGGCCGCTTCCGGGCTGACGCCAGCGAGGAAGCGCACCAGGCGGGGCGCGATCTCGACATTGGCCTGCAAAGTAGCTTCGACGAGGGTGTCGCTGACCGCCCCGGCACCGGCCTCGCTGAGGATCGCGGCCACGCTGCCTTGCGCCCAATCGCCGCGCTGGACGATGTGGGGGACGAACTGCGTCACCGCGCGATTCGGGTCGATCTGCATCAAGGCGCGCGCCGCGCACAGGGAAACGATCGGGTTGCGATCGTCGATGTGGCGCTCGATGCGCGTGTAACTCGTGGCGCTGTGAACGTTGCCCAGGCCGATCATCGCTACTAGTCGGGCGTGAAAGCCCCCGCGCTTGAGGCGGCGGGCAAGCCGGGCCTCGAGGTTGACCGCGCTGGCGACCCGCGCCAGAAAAGGCGTCGTGCGCCCACGCAGGGATTCGTGCACTTCATTCCAGACTTGCAGGAAACCCGACAGGTCGCGTGCCGGCAGCGGCGGGATTTCCGGTGGCGGGCTGGGCTCCGGCACCAGGAAAGCGCCCCAATAGATGACCGCGGCCGCGTGGATACGCTCGCGGCGCGCCACCACCTGGCGCAAAACCAGGACGATCAGCAGCATGAGGATCGCCAGGACGGCGACGGCAGCGCCGAGCCAGAATGCGTAGACGATGATCGGGTCGGCTGTCGTTACCACCTCGTTCAACGGAAGCCCCTATTTTTTGTCGACAGCGTTTGCGGTCGAGTTGGCATCATAATTGACCTTCGACGGGGGGGCCTGTGAGTTGAAGTTACTCAAGCTCGAGGCCGCGACAGGCATCGGCCACGGCCCATGATGGGTCTGGGGGAATTTTGGTGAAACTGGCAAAGCTGTTGAAGACACGCTGGTTCCTGACGCTGCTGGCCTTGGGAGTGGTCGGCTTTGCTGCCGGCGTGTGGATGCTGCTGCACCCGGCCGCCTTCTGGCTCGCCCCCTGGCGGCCGGAGGCCACCGCAGTCGGTGAGCGCTTCATCCTCGGCCCCTACCCGATCGAGCGCGACTTCCAGGCCCTCCAGGCCAAGGGAGTCACCACCGTCATCAGTTTGCTGGATGGGGACCTGCCCTACGAAAAAGTCCTGCTCGACCAGGAGACCGAACTGGCACAGCAGTACGGCATGCGAGTGCTGAACTTTCCGGTCAAGAGCATCCTGGGCCAAGGCTTCGGCCAGAAGTACTACGAGAACTCGCAGGCCGCCGCGGATGCCGCGCTGGCCGCGAACGGCATGGTTTATATCCACTGCTACCTCGGCGTGCACCGGGCCGACAACGTGCGCAAGTTGCTCGGCGCGGCAGCAACGGGCAGCTACGAGGGAGTGAAACCCACCGAGCGCTCGGCCGATACGCGCGCGCAGGACCGCGCCGACTTGGCCTACCTGGAGCGCCGCATGGAAGACGTGCTCAAGGAAGTCGGCAGCATGCAGGTCAAGACCGTCGGTGCGCAGCTGACGGAAGCCTGGGCCAGCTACCACCTGAACCGCATCGACGATGCCCGGGAAATCTTCGCCCGGGTGGCAAAGGAGCGGCCGGAGATGCTCGATGCGATCTCCGGCCTGGGCTACTGCGCGCTGCGCAAGAACGAGCTCGATGAAGCCGCCCGGCAATTCGAAACGGTCCTCGCGAAGAAGCCCGATGATTCGCAGGCCACCGAGGGCCTCGGGTACGTGCGCTACCGCCAGCGCCGTGGCGCAGAGGCCCGCGCGCTGTTCGGCAAGGTCCTAGCCGCCTATCCCAACAACACGGAAGTGCGCCAGCTCTACAGCCAGCTGAAGTCGGTCGAACGCCGTGTGGTGGTGATCGTCGTCGACGGCCTGCGCCCCGACGCCATCGATGCGGCGCCGGCGCCGAAAATGCGCGAGCTGGCGTCTGCCGGTGCCTCGACGCCAAGCGCGCGGGCGGTCGGCATCACCGAGACGCTGCCGAGCCTGGCGACCATCGTGACCGGCCGGTCGCCAGCCCATCATGGCCTCGACTACGACAAGGACAGCGGCGGCACGCTGAAGCTGCCGACGCTGTTCACGCGCGTGCGCGAGCGGGGCGGCCGCAGTGCGCTCTACTTCGGCAAGAGCAGGATGATCATGCTCGCGGCCGAAGGCACCGCGGACACGCGAAACGGCCCAGGCGAAAGCGCGGGGCTGTCGAAGCGTTTTGCGGAGGCGTTCCGCAAGGCGCCCTTCGATTTCGCGCTGATCCACTTGCGCGAGCCCGACTTGGTCGGGCACCAGCAAGGCTGGATGAGCCCGGCTTACCTCGCGGCGGTGCGCCAGACCGACGCCGCCGTCGGCCAAATCCGCGACGCGATTGCCGCCAGCCGCGCCGCCGACTCGACCACCGTCATCCTGACCGCCGATCACGGCGGCGAAGGCGAACGCCATGCCGGCGCGGTGCAGGCGTCCTGGACGGTGCCGTTCATGTGCCAAGGCCCGCGGGTCCAGCCGGGCCTGATCAGCGGCAAGGTCACGCTGCTCGATGTCGCTCCGACCGTGCTCGCGCTGTTGGGATTGCCGGCGCTGCCGAACGCCGAGGGCCACGTGCTCGACCCCTGCCTGGGGAACTGAGCGCTACCGCCGCTCCGCGCGCGTCGACGCGGCGTCGAAGATTTTCTCGGCGTTCGCGGCAAGAAAATTCTTGAACACCGGCTGACCCGGCGCTGCGGGGGCCCGCTCGATGATCTCGACGAACTGCTTTTCAGTTTGCGCAGTGCCGAGGGAACCGTCGGCCTCGCGCACGGGCGTATCCATGGTACGGGCCATCGTCGCGGTCTGGCGCAATTTGGTGCCGGGCGCGCCCTGGATCGCCGGCAGCAGGCGGAAGCCGCGGGCCTGCATCGAGGCGGCCATCGCGTCGATGCTCGCGAAACCGGCCGCTCGCACGTCGATCGTGAGGTGGTTGAAATCGGGACCCAGCGCCAGCGCGCTGGCCGCCTCGCCGCTGACGGCCGCGACGGCTTCGAGTGTCGAGCGCCTGAGCGGAGGGCCGTTGCGGTTCATCAGCGTGTCGACAAAGTGCGCGACAAAGGCCTCGGCATCCGCCGCCGACAGGCCGTCGTCGAGTTCCGCCCGTTCGATGAGCTGCACAAATGGCGAGTGGTCCGCTGCCGCGGCCTGCTCGGCGCAGTCCTCGCGGATCAGCGTGGCGACCGCGGGCGGGAACGCCCCGAGGTCGACTTGCGAGACGAATATCTTGAACTGCTCCGAATCCTCGCCCGCGACCTGCAAGTCGAACGACACCAGCTTCTTGGCCGGGAACGCGTAGTCGAGTTCGCGCTCGAGTCCGAGCGTGCCGGCGGCCCGCACAAACAGCGCGGTCAGCGCGGGATCGGCCGTACGAATGGCGCCGTGGTCGTTGCGAAACGTGCCGCCTTGCATGCGGACCAGCGCCTGCAGCGCGACGAAGTCCGGCACGTTTCGCGCAAAGCGCTCGGTCGCTCGCGCGACGAAACGCGCGCGCAGCGCGTCGGCCCCCAGGACCTCAGAACTGGAAATCGACATCGAAGCCGAAGGCGCTGTCGTCGGGATCCATCGCCCAGCTCGCGGCGAACAGCATGAAGTCGTACCAGAAGTGCGCCGCGATGGGCCCAGCGAGGCGGTTGCCGTCGCGGTTGTACATCCAGCCGAAATACGCGCCGGCGGCGCTGGCGAACAGCACGCCGCCGACGTTGGGCTCACCGTCGACGCCGACGATGTGCGCGGCGCCGAACACGCCCGACGCCGCCCACAAGCCCGGCGTGCGGCCCCAGCGGTCCTGCAGGATCGGCTGCAGCACGCCGCGGAACAGCGCCTCTTCCGACATGCCCGCGCCCATCGATACGCCGAGCGCCGACAGGCCATACAGCGCAGTGGCGTCGTCGCGGTCGAAGTCGCTGCCGAACATGCGCGCACGCTCGACGTCGATCAGCCGGCCGCCGTCCTTGTCGTGGGCGGAGATGGCAGCGCCGGCGATGCCGAGCAGCGCGGCGCCAAACACCTCGGGCCGCGTGAACTGGTCGTAGTGGAATGGCGCCGCGAGCAGGCTCGCGGTCGGGGTGTCGTCGAAGCCGTTGGCGCGCAGGTCGATGCCGGCGCGCGACGCCGACTCGCGGAAGGTCGTGAAGATCGAGTACTCCCACACCTTCTCGCCGATGATCGCCGCGACGTTGACCTCGTCTTCCCGGCCGAGCTCGTCGTTGCGGCGCGAGACCTCTGCGCCGGTGAGCAAAAATGCGCCGGTCAGCGTGGCGTAGGTCAGCCCGGTGCCGGTGTCGCCGAGGTAGAAATGGCCGCCGCCGGGCAGCAGGCTCCACAGCATCGCCGGAGTCATCTGGCGCGCGGCGGAAGGCTCGGGCGCGGCTTCATCGTGGGCGGCCGCCGGCACGGCGGCGGCGAGCAGCACCAGCAAAAAAAGCGCCCTAGCGGGCGATGTTGCGCCCGTAGAAGATCTCCAGGATTTCATGGTTCACCCGCTCGCGGATCTTCTTGGCCTCGCGCGGCGGCAGCTCGGCGACACCCTCACCGAACAGGTAGCCGTCGAGGTCGAGTTCCTTGAGGCGCATCTTCGTGTGGAAGATGTTCTCCTGGTAGACGTTGACGTCGACCATCACGTAACGATCCTTGATCTCGGTCGCAATGAAGTTCTGGATCGAGTCGATCTGGTGGTCGATGTAATGCTTCATGCCGCGCACGTTGCGGGTGAAGCCGCGCACGCGGTAGTCGGCGATGACGATGTCCGACTCGAAGCTGTTGATGAGGAAGTTGAGGACCTTCAGCGGCGAGATGCGGCCGCAGGTGCTCACGTCGATGTCGGCCCGGAAGGTACTGATGCCCTGCTCCGGGTGGTTCTCCGGGTAGGTGTGCACCGTGATGTGCGACTTGTCGAGGTGCGCCACCACCGAGTCCTTGGCCACCACCGGTGTCGCCTGCGGCGTGTGCAGGCCGTCATGGTGGCCTTCCGAGATGAGCATCGTCACCGAGGCGCCCTGCGGGTCGTAATCCTGGCGCGCGACGTTGAGGATGTTGGCGCCGATGATGTCGGCGACTTCCGTCAGGATATCGGTGAGGCGCTCGGCGTTGTACGCCTCGTCGATGTACTCGATGTATTCCTGCTGGTGCCGCGCCGTGCGCGCGTAGCAGATGTCGTAAATGTTGAACGACAGGGACTTGGTGAGGTTGTTGAACCCGAGCAGCTTGAGCTTCGGGTTGCTGGTGGGCTTGGCCAAGACCGCGTTACCTCGGGACTGAACGACCGCCATCCAGCGGCGGCGCAATTATGTATCAGAAATTCCGCGCCGTGGGCCCCTGTCATCCCGAGGAGCGCAGCGACGAGGGATCGCGTTCAGCGCAGCTCGAAGTCGTGCGTGATTTCAGCGCCTGCGCGACCGAGCATGATCGAGGCGGAACAGTATTTTTCCGCCGATAGCGCCACCGCGCGCTCGACGACCTTCGCTGACAGCCCCGCGCCACTGACGACAAAGTGCAGGTGCACCTTGGTGAACACCTTCGGATCGGTGTCGGCGCGATCGCCTTGCACCTCCACCTGCACGTCGGCCACTGCGTGGCGGCCTTTCTTCAGGATGTGCACGACGTCGACCGCGGAGCACGCGCCCACCGACAACAGCATCAACTCCATGGGCCGCATGCCGAGGTTCTGGCCACCGATGTCGGGCGGCCCGTCCACGACAATGGAATGGCCGCTTCCGGTAGATCCGACGAAGGCAGCGTTTTCGACCCATTTGATGCGGGCTTGCATGGCGTTTTCCGGGCTCGGCTGGCTGCGGGTGTGCTATTTTCGACCAGGAACTCCCTGCCTGCCTAGGACGCGTCGCATCGTGCTGAACAAGCCGGCCATCCAGACGTTCGTCGCCCAGGCGCACAAGCGCAGCTATCCGCCCAAGCACACCATCCTCCACGCTGGCGACACGCCGACCACCCTGTTCCTGATCCTGGAGGGCTCGGTCAGCATCCTGCTGGAGGACAAGAACGGCCGCGAAATCGTGCTGGCCTATCTGGGGCCCGGCGACTTCTTCGGCGAGATGTGCCTCTTCCCCGATCAGAAGGCGCGCACGGCGATCGTGCGTAGCCGCAGCCAGCCGACGCTGGTGGCCGAGGCGACCTACACGTCCTTCCGTACCTACGCGGCCGGCCACCACGAGATCATGTACGAGATCGCCGGCCAGCTTGCGGCGCGCCTGCGCGACACCAGCCAGCGCCTGGGCGACCTCGCCTTTCTCGACGTCGCCGGCCGGCTCGCCCACATCCTGCTCGACCTTTCCAAGAAGCCCGATGCCACGGAACACCCGCGCGGCAGGGTCGTGCGCATCAGTCGCCAGGAGCTTGCGCGCAACGCCGGCTGCTCGCGCGAAATGGCGGGGCGCGTGCTGAAGAAGCTGGAGGAAGACGGCCTCGTGTTGAGCCAGGGCCGCAACATCGTCGTGCTGGACGTCCCCGCCGGCGCCTAGGCCAGCAGCGCCTCGAGCGCGGCGCCCGGGCTTTCGGCCCGCATCAGCGATTCGCCAACCAGGAAGCGCCGCACGCCGGCGTCGAGCATGCGCTGAAGGTCGCCGGCACTGCCGATGCCGCTCTCGGTCACGACATCTGTCCCGGGCGGCAGTTGCGGCAGCAACTCGAGCGTGGTCTCGAGCTGGGTTTGGAAGGTGCGCAGGTCGCGGTTGTTGATGCCAAGCAGGTGCTCCGGTAATTTCGCCCGCTGCACCAGTTCGAGCTCGCTGGCGCTGTGGATCTCCACCAGCACGTCCAGCCCAAGATCGATCGCGGCGGCCGCCAGCTCATTCATCTGCGACGCCGCCAGCGCCGCGGCGATCAGCAGGATGGCGTCGGCGCCGAGCGCGCGGGCCTCGGCGACCTGCAGCGCGTCGATGGTGAAATCCTTGCGCAGTACCGGCAACGGACAAGCCGCGCGCGCCTGCTTCAGGTGCTCGGCCGAACCGAGGAAGAAGCGCTCATCGGTGAGCACCGACAGGCACGCAGCGCCACCGCGCGCGTAGTCGCGCGCAAGGAAGTCGGGGTCGAAGCTGGCGCGGATCATTCCGCGGCTCGGTGAGGCCTTCTTGATCTCGGCGATCACCGCGGCGCCCTGACTGGCGCGCTCCCGCAATGCGGCAGCAAAGCCGCGTGGAGCCGTTTGCGCCGACGCCAGCTCGGCAAGCGAGCCCGCCGAGTACCGCTTGCGCAGCGCCACCACTTCCTCGTGCTTCTGCACGAGAATCTTTTCCAGTATGTCGCTCATGGCACCCGTGTCATTCCGACCCCGGCGAAAGCCGGGGGAGGAACCGCGTCACCAAGGGGTCCATCACGCTCAGGCCGATAACGCCTGGGTTGCCGCAACGAACTCGTCGAGCTTGCGCCGCGCCGCTCCGCTGGCCATTGCCTCGCGTGCGCGCGCGATACCGTCGGTGATGTCGGCGGCGATGCCCGCCACGTACAGCGCGGCACCGGCATTCAGCGCGACGATCTCGCGCGCGGGGCCAGGCCGGTTGTCCAGCGCCTCCAGCACGCGCGCCTTCGACTGCTGCGCGTCCTCGACGCGCAGGTTGCGGCTCGCCGACATGGCCAGGCCGAAGTCCTCGGGATGAATGTCGTACTCGCGCACCTCGCCGTCGCGCAGTTCGCCGACCAGGGTCGACGCACCGAGCGTGATTTCGTCGAGGCCGTCGCGGCCCCACACCACCAGCGCCCGCGACACGCCGAGGCGCTGCAGCACGCGGACCTGGATGCCGACGAGGTCGGGATGGAATACGCCCATCAGGATCGCCGGCGCGTCGGCCGGATTGGTCAGAGGCCCGAGGATGTTGAACACCGTGCGCACCCCCAGCTCGCGGCGCACCGGCCCTACCGCTTTCATCGCCGGATGGTGTATCGGCGCGAACATGAAGCCCATGCCGACGGTATCGAGGCAGCGCGCGACGGCCTCCGGCTGCAGCTCGATCGCGGCACCGAGCGCCTCCAGCACGTCGGCGGCGCCCGACTTGGAGGAGACCGAGCGGTTGCCGTGCTTGGCGACGCGCGCGCCGGCCGCTGCGGCCACGAAGCTCGCGCACGTGGAAACGTTGAAGCTGTGCGCGGCATCGCCGCCGGTGCCGACGATGTCGACGAAGTGCGGGTGGGGCATCGCGCGCACCTTGCGCGCAAACTCCTTCATGACACTGGCGGCGGCAGCGATCTCGCCAACCGTCTCCTTCTTGACGCGCAAGCCCGTCAGCAGCGCCGCAATCATCACCGGCGAAGCCTCGCCGCGCATGATGGTGCGCATCAACTCCACCATTTCGTCGTGGAAAATCTCGCGGTGCTCGATGGTGCGCTGGAGTGCATCCTGCGGGGTGATCGGCATCAGTAGCGCTCCAGGAAATTGCGCAGCAGGTCGTGGCCGTGCTCGGTCAGGATCGATTCGGGATGGAACTGCACGCCCTCGAGCGGCAACGTTTTGTGCTTGAGGCCCATGATTTCGTCGCGTTCGCCGCCGGCGTGCTGCGTCCACGCCGTCACCTCGAGGCATTGCGGCAAGCCCGCCTCGCGCACGATCAGCGAGTGGTAGCGCGTCGCCGTGAACGGCGCCGGCAGCTCGTCGAAGACGCCGCCGCCCGCGTGGTGGATCCGCGAGGTCTTGCCGTGCATGACCTGGCGCGCGCGCACCACTTCGCCGCCGAAAGCCTGGCCGATGCTTTGGTGCCCGAGGCAGACGCCGAGGATCGGGATCGTGCCGGCCAGCTCGCGGATCAGCTCGAGGCAGATGCCGGCTTCGTTCGGCGTGCAGGGACCGGGCGAGAGCACGATGTGGCTCGGCGCGAGCGCCGCGACCTGCTGCACCGTGACCTGGTCGTTGCGGTGGGTCTGCACGTCGGCGCCCAGCTCCCCGAGGTATTGCACGAGGTTGTAGGTGAACGAGTCGTAATTGTCGATCATGAGGATCATGGTCGTCGCCCTCGCTGGCGCTCGGGACGCTCGCCCTGATTGGCCGCCGCCGAATCGGCGGCGGCCATCAGGGCTTGCGCCTTGTTCATGGTCTCTTCCCACTCGGCCTGCGGCTGCGAATCCGCTACGATGCCGGCGCCCGCCTGCACGTGGACCTGGCCGTCCTTGATCACGGCGGTGCGGATCGCAATCGCCATGTCCATGTTGCCGTCCCATGAGAGATAGCCGACCGCACCACCGTAGATGCCGCGCTTCACCGGCTCGAGCTCGTCGATGATCTCCATGGCGCGCACTTTCGGCGCGCCGGTCAGTGTGCCGGTCGGGAACACCGCGGCCAGCGCATCGAGCGCATCGAGGCCGGGTTTCAGCGTCCCGGTGACGTTGGAGACGATGTGCATGACGTGGCTGTACCGCTCGACCGCCATCTTCTCGGTGAGCTTGACGCTGCCGGTCTGCGCGACGCGGCCGACGTCGTTGCGGCCGAGGTCGATCAGCATCAGGTGCTCTGCGATCTCCTTGGGATCGGCCAGCAACTCGGCCTCGAGCGCGACGTCCTGCGTCGGCGTTGCGCCGCGCACGCGCGTGCCGGCGATCGGGCGCACCGTGACCTGTCCTTCCTCGACGCGCACCAGGATTTCCGGCGACGAGCCGACGATGTGGTGGTCGTCGAGATTGAGGCAAAACAGGTACGGCGACGGATTGAGCCGCCGGATCGCGCGATACAGCGCGATTGGCGGCGCCTTGAACGGCGCGGACAGCCGCTGCGATGGCACCACTTGCATGGCGTCGCCGGCCGCGATGTAGTCCTTGATGCGGTCGACCGCGGCGCAGAATTTCTTCTCGGAGAAACCCGAGACGAACTTTCCCTGCCTCGGGGCTACTCGGGGTGAGCGGGGAGCCTTGAGCGGCTGTCGCAACTGGGCTTCGATCGCGTCGAGCCGACGCTCGGCGCGCGCCAGGTCTTTCTTCGAGCCCGGGTCGGCGTGCACGCACAGCGTCAGCGTCGCGCGCAGGTTGTCGAACACGACCAGCTCATCCGAGCGCATCAGCAGGATATCCGGCGTGCCGAGCGGATCGGGCTTGCCGCCCGTAAGGCGCGGCTCGAAGTACCGCACGCAGTCGTAGGAGAAATATCCGACCAGGCCGCCGGCCAGTCGCGGCAGCCCCGGCACCGGTGCAGCGCGGAAGCGCGCGGCGTACTCGCGCAACCACGGCAGCGGATCGGTGAGCGTCGTGCGCTCGACCGACTTGCCGTCGCGGCGCACCTCGGCTTCGCGGCCATGGACCCGCAGCACTTCGCGGCTCGGCAGTCCGATGAAGGAGTAGCGGCCGAAGCGCTCACCACCCTGCACCGACTCGAGCAGGTACGTGTACGGTCCGTTGGCGAGCTTGAGGTAGGCGCCCACCGGCGTATCGAGGTCGCCCGGCAGCTCACGGGTCAGGACGATCTGGTTGTGCGGAGGCAGGTTCATGGTCGAATCCGGTGAATGCGCTCCACGCGGGAGCGAGTGACGGCTGCAACAGCTACGGCAGCGTCACCATCGCCACGATTGGGCCGCGCTCATCAGTTGCGCACCCGTGCCAGTTGCTCGCGCATCGACTTGATCACGGACCGGTAGTCCGCTGCGCCGAAGATGGCGGAGCCGGCCACGAACGTGTCGGCGCCCGCGCGCGCGATCTCGGCGATGTTGTCGACCTTGACCCCGCCATCGATCTCGAGCCGGATGGGGTGGCCCCCGGCCTCTTCATGGAGGTCGATCAGCTCGCGCGCTTGCGTCAGCTTGGCCAGCGCGGATCGAATGAAGCTCTGGCCGCCGAAGCCGGGATTGACCGACATGATCAGGATCATGTCGACCTTGTCGATGACGTACGGCAGGCACTCGAGCGAAGTGCCGGGATTGAAGACGAGACCCGCCTGGCAGCCCGCAGCCTTGATGGCCTGCAGCGAGCGGTCGACGTGGCGCGTGGCCTCGGGATGGAAGGTGATGATGTTGGCGCCGGCCTTGGCGAAGGCCTGCGCGAGCGCGTCGACCGGCTCCACCATCAGGTGCACGTCGAGCGGTGCCTTGATGCCGGCCTTGCGCAGCGCCTCGCAGACGACCGGCCCGAACGTCAGGTTCGGCACGTAGTGGTTGTCCATCACGTCGAAGTGGACGATGTCCGCGCCCGCCGCGAGCACCGCTTTCACCTCGTCGCCGAGCCGCGCGAGGTCGGCCGAGAGGATGCTCGGCGCGATGCGAAATTCATGCGGCGAAAGGGTGCTCATGCGGCGCGCATTATGACGTAAAGTACCGGCCATTCGAGGAGGCGCCGTTGGGATTTGCCCTGCTGCTTCACGTGCTCGCCGCGACCATCTGGGTGGGCGGCATGTTCTTCGCGCTGGTCTGCCTGCGTCCGCGGGCGGCCGACCTCGAGGCTTCCGCGCGGCTCAAGCTGTGGACCGGCGTGCTGGCGCGCTTTTTCCCCTGGGTCTGGGGCTCGATCGGCGTGCTGTTCGTGACCGGCCTGTGGATGACCTTCGCGGTGCTCGGCGGAATGAAGGGCGCCGGCCTGCACGTGCACCTGATGCTGGGCTTGGGCATCGTGATGATGCTGCTGGCAGCGCACGTGTACTTCGCGCCATTCCGGCGCCTGAAGCTCGCGATCGCCGAGAGCCATTGGGCCGACGCCGGCAAGCGCGTGAACCAGATCCGCGTGTTCATGACCGTGAACCTCGCGCTCGGCCTGCTGGTCGTCGCCATCGGCAGCGGCGGCCGCTACCTGTTCCGCTGATGGCCGAGCCGCTGCAGGAGTCCAGCATCCGCAGCCTGCCGCGCGTCCACCGCGGCAAGGTGCGCGACATCTACGCGATCGGCGATGCGCACCTGCTGATCGTCACCACCGACCGGCTGTCGGCATTCGACGTGATCCTGCCGCGGCCGATCCCGGGCAAGGGCGCGGTGCTGACCGCGGTGACAGAGTTCTGGATGAAGCGCTTTGCCTCGATCCTGCCGAACCAGATGGCGCCCGAGGTGGACCTGGCGAAGCACCTGGTGCCTGACGAACTGGCGCAATGCGCGGGCCGCGCCGCGGTGGTGAAAAAGCTGAAGGCCTTGCCGATCGAAGCGGTCGCGCGCGGTTACCTGATCGGCTCGGGCTGGAAGGATTACCAGAAGACCGGCGCGGTTTGCGGCATCGCGCTGCCCAGGGACCTGCAGCTCGCGCAGCAGTTGCCGGAACCGATCTTCACGCCGGCGGACAAGGCGCCGGTCGGGCAGCACGACGAGAACATCAGTTTCGCGGAAGTCGAGCGCCGCATCGGCGCAACGCTCGCCGCGCAGGTTCGCGACACCACGCTGCGGCTGTACCGCGAGGCTGCGGAATATGCGCGCACGCGCGGAATCATCATTGCCGATACCAAGTTCGAGTTCGGGCTCGACGCTGGCGGCCGCCTGCATTTGATCGACGAGGTGCTGACCCCCGATTCCTCGCGCTTCTGGCCGGCCGACCGGTACCGCATCGGCATCAGCCCGCCGAGCTTCGACAAGCAGTACGTGCGCGATTACCTCGAGACACTCGCCTGGAACAAGCAGGCGCCAGGCCCCGTGCTGCCCGACGAAGTGGTCGATCGCACCGCTGCGACGTATCGCGAGGCCCAGCGTCTGTTGACGGGGACCTGACGCGGGTTCACCCTCAAACCATGAAAGTCAAAGTCGAAATCGACATGAAGCCCGAGGAGTTGCAGCGCTTTCTCGGGATGCCCGACGTGGCCGCGATGCGCGAGGAAGTCCTGCGCTTCATCAAGGAACGCATCGCCGCAGATCCCGCCGGGTTCGTCATGGACAACCTGGATTCGCTGCGCAAGAGCCGCCCGCTGCGACGCTTCCTTTATGGAAACCAGGCACGGCCCGAGGGCCGGGACGAAGACTAGGCCGGCACGCGTAGCGCGCTGCGCAGATCCGTCACCCAGCTATGCACCAGCGCCGTGCGCTCGCGCTGGTCGAGCGCCAGTCGAGCCCGCGTTTCCGCTAGCAGGTCCACCTGGTCGCGGACCAGGCCGCCGATGCCGCTGGCCTTGCGCGCCAGCGCGAGGCGCTCGCGCAAATCGACCCAGTGCCGCCCGACCGCATCCACCTCGTGCAGCACGATCAGGGCAAGGCCGCCCACTGCTCGCTGCGCGTAATCCTGCATCTTTGAATCTCCGGCAAGCCCAACAAAAAAAAGGGGGCTGGTTTGGCCAGCCCCCTCGCTTACTGCATCGGTGCTGACGATCAGGCGGCGGCGCCCGTCGCGACGACCTTGCGCACCGACTTCTTCGCGGTGGCGCGCGCCGTGCGTTTGCCCTGGATGCTGGCGGAGACGCCCTCGTAACCCGACTTGGCGACCTTGACCAGCTTCGTGGTGGTCTTGCTCAGCGTGTCGACGGTCTCGTTGAAGGCGCCGATGATGGTGTCCTTGCCTTCCGGGATGTAAGCGACCGGGCTCTTGACCACGGCGACTAGGCCGTCGGCCACCGCCTTCTCGAGGCTGGTCTTGCTGGCAACGTAAAGGTCCTTCGCGGCCGCGGTCTGCGCCGTCACGATGTCCTGCACGCCGGCGACGATGATCTGGTTGGCGGCCTTGAGCGTCTTCAGCGAAACCTTGGCTACGTCCTGCGAACGCTCGCCGACGGTCTCCAGGGTGCCCTGTACTTCCTTCACAGCCTTCTCGAACGTCATGATTAATCTCCTTAAGTGATTGACGTGGTTGCTAATTCGTTGGGTACTGCTGCAATGCAGCATTTCTGGGATGCAATCTAAATGCTGCACTGCAACATGTCAAGCTGTCGCTTTACGGCGACCGACGAACGGCGGCTCCTTGCGTATCCTTGGCTCCCTGACCTGTTGAGGAACGGAAGTGGAGCACGGCTGGCTGCGGCGGCTTCGGGAAAACCTCTGGGGTGAACGCGAGCGGCTGACGCGCTACCAGCTGCAGGTGCGCACGGCCGGCCGCTACGTGTATGCGCTCGCGCGTGACTTGCTCGACGGGCAGATCAGCCTGCGCGCGATGAGCCTGATCTACACCACGCTGCTGTCGCTGGTCCCGCTGCTGGCGCTGGGCTTTTCGGTGCTCAAGGGGCTGGGCGTCCACAACACCCTCGAGCCGGTGTTGCAGCGCTTCCTCGCGCCGCTCGGCCCACAGGGCGCCGAGGTCTCGCGCAACATCATCGCGTTCGTCGAGAACATCAAGGTTGGCGTGCTCGGCTTCGTCGGCGTCGCGCTGCTCCTGTACACCGTGATGTCGATGATCCAGAAGGTCGAGGACAGCTTCAATTACATCTGGCGGGTCGAGGCGCGCCGCCAGCTCGGCCAGCGCATCAGTGAATACCTGTCGGTGCTGCTGATCGGGCCGATGGCGATCTTCATCGCGCTCGGCATCACGGCGTCCGCGATGAACAGCACGCTGGTCGGGCGGCTGGCCGAGATCGAGCCTTTCGGGCTGGCCGTGTACGTGGTCGGCCGCCTGATCCCTTACGCGGTGATCGTCGGCCTGTTCACCTTTCTCTACGCCTTCGTGCCGAATACGCGCGTGCGCGTGCGCGCGGCGTTCGGCGGCGGCCTGCTGGCGGGCCTGCTGTGGCAGTCCGCGAGCGTTGCGTTCGCGTCCTTCGTCGCGGCCTCACCGAGCTACGGCGCGATCTACTCCGGGTTTGCGATCGGCGTGCTGCTGCTGATCTGGCTCTACCTGGGCTGGATGATCCTGCTCGTGGGTTGCCAGCTGGCCTACTACCTGCAATATCCGGGGCGACTCACGCCCACGCGCACGGCGCCGGTCATGTCGGGGCGGGCTGCCGAGTCGCTGGGCCTGTGGATCACGGCGCTGGTCGGCCGGCGGTTCCTCGCCGGCGAGCCGCCGCTGTCGCGCGAGCAACTGCACCTCGAGCTGCAGATTGTGCCGGAGCACGTCGACCGTGTGATCGAGATCCTCGTGCACCACGGCGTGCTCGCCGAGGCGGGCGTCGACGGCGTGCAGTTGTTGCCCGGACGTGACCTCGATTCCATGACCGTGGCCGCACTCTGGCAACTGCTGCGCAATGGCTTCGATCCGCTGTTGCGCGCCAAGGACGGCGTTGCTGGCGAGGTCCAGAAGCTGCTGGAATCGGCCGAACAGCGGTTCGCCGCCGAGGCCGGCGCCATGACGCTGCGCGAGTGGCTGGCGCCCCGCCCTCCGGTGCGCTAGGCGCGGGCGATGGCTTCCCCTATAGTTTCGCGGCTTTGACGCAACCTGCGCGCCCCCGCGCAGTCGAAAAACACTTACCCCAGGAGAGAAACATGAAGGCTCATCGTCACCTGGCGGCAGCGCTCGCGCTGCTCGCCTGCACCGGACTCGCCGGCTGCGCCGCGCAGGACAAGCACGAGCATCCGGAGTTGATGTCGCGCATCCAGGCCGCCGAGCGCGCCGCCGCGGATGCCCAGCAGGCCGCGGCCCGCGCCCAGGCCAGCGCCGACCAGGCCGCCACCGCCGCGAGCGCGAACAGCGAGAAGGTCGACCGCGCGTTCAAGAAGTCGCAGCAGAAGTGAGTTAGCTACCCCGGTGCCGCGGCTCGCCGCGGCACCGGGACCGGCACCCCGCGCGGCTGCAACACCGTCGCCTCGATGTCAGCCCACTCCACCGCATAGTCGCCGCGTCCGGTCAGTGCGCGCTCGAAGCTCGCGCGCACCAGGTCTTCGTCATTCGGCCTCGGCTCGCCCGGCTCGCCGCCCGGGTGCGCCTCGAGGTACAACACGCCATCCTCGAGCGCCGCCTTGTACGGCTCATTGACGATGCGCACCGGCGTATTCACCGGCACGCGCTCGAACAGGGCGGCCATGTCCTCGGGGTAGAGCCGCAGGCAACCGTGCGTGACGCTCATGCCGATTCCGAATGCCTTGCTGGTGCCGTGGATGAAGTAGCCACCGGGGATTGCGAGCTGCAAGGCCAGCGGGCCGAGGGGATTGTCCGGACCCGGCGGCACCACGGCTGGCAGCGGGTCGCCGGCGGCGGCGTGTTCCCGACGAATCGACTTCGGTGGATACCACGCCGGATTGCGCAGGCGCTGCCGGATGAACGTGACCGCATGCTGCGGCGTTTGCCAGTCATCGCGTCCGGCGCTGACCGCATACGTCTCGACCACCGGCGCCGAGCCGCGCTTGGTCTTCGGGTAGTAATAAAGCCGGTACTCGGCCAGGTTTACGACGATGCCCTTGCGCGGCCCCGACGGCAGGATGTAACGCGTCGGCACGATGACCTGGGTGCCCTCGCCTGGCAGCCAGCGGTCGACCGAAGGATTGGCCATGACCAACTCCTCGTAGCCGACGCGCCGGCGCCGCGCCACGTCGATCAGCGTGTCCTCGTGCGCTGTGGTCTCGTACGCAATCTCGCCGACCAATGAAGCGCCCGGCGGCGGCAACGCATAAGTCGCCGCGTCGTTCAAGCCCGGGACCAGCAGCAATGCGAGCGCGAGGCCGCGCCTCATCGCATCGCGCCCCCCACCGCTTCGATCAGGCGGCCATCGCGAAGCTGGCGGCGCACCGCTTCGATGTGGCCATACAGCACGGTGTCGCGCTCGATGAAGGGCACTTCGGCGCGGATGCAGCCATAGGCACCCGCGGTGCCGCGGCCGAGTCGCGCGCCGGCAGCCGCGTCGCTGCGGCGAAAATCCACGCCCTGCGCCGCGGCCATCAGCTCGATCGCCACGATACCCTCGACGTTCTCGAGGATTTGCCGCAGTTTCAGGCCCGCAGTGACGCCCATGCTCACATGGTCCTCGACATTCGCCGAGGTCGGAATCGTGTCGACGCTGGCCGGGTGCGCCAGCACCTTGTTCTCGGTGGCGAGCGCCGCGGCCGTGTACTGCACGATCATGAAGCCGGAGTTGAGGCCGCCAGCGCGCGTCAGGAAGGCCGGCAGCACGTGCGTGTTGGAGGCCTCGTCGGTGAGCCGCATCAGGCGGCGTTCGGAGATGTTGCCGAGCTCGGCCGCAGCGATGGCGAGGTAATCCATCGCGATGGCCAGCGGCTCGCCGTGGAAATTGCCGCCCGAGATGACCTCGACCTCCCCGGTCTTGTCGTCCAGGAACAGCAGCGGGTTGTCGGTGACCGAGTTCAGCTCGATCTCGAACACCCATCGCGAATAAGCGATGGCGTCTCGCGCGGCGCCGTGGACCTGGGGAATGCAGCGCAGCGTGTAGGCGTCCTGCACGTTGTCGCTGTCGACGTTGCGCAGGAACTGGCTGCCCTCGAGCAGCGCGCGCAGGTAGGCGGCGCACTCGACCTGGCGCGGGAACGGCCGCAGCGCGTGGACGCGTGCATCGAACGCCGCGGTCGTGCCGTGCAGGGCCTCGAGCGACAGTGCCCCGGCGACGTCCGCGGCCTGCGAAAGGTTTTCTGCGCGAAGCGTCTCGAGCACGCCGAGCGCGCACATCACTGCGGTCCCATTGGTCAGCGCGAGCCCTTCCTTGGCCGCCAGCGTCAGCGGGGCGAGGCCCGCCGCCTTCAGCGCCACCGCGGCGGGTTGCACGCGGCCCTGCCATTCGACTTCGCCCTCACCGATCAGCGGCAGCGACATGTGCGCGAGCGGCGCGAGGTCGCCACTGGCCCCGAGCGAGCCCTTCTCGGGGATCACCGGGTGCAGGCCGCGATTGAGCAGTTCGAGCAGGAGCTCGAGCGTCTGCGCCCGCACCCCCGAATTTCCGCGCGCGAGCGTGTTGGCGCGGATCAGCATGATGGCGCGTGTCGTTGGCGTGTCGTACGGCCGGCCGACGCCGACCGCGTGGCTGACAAGGATGTTGCGCTGCAACTGCTCGACCTGGTCCGGCGGGATCACGCGGTCCTTGAAGGCGCCAAAGCCGGTGGTGATGCCGTAGGCAACGCGCCCGTCGCGCAGCAGTTTCTGCACGCCCGCCGCGGCGCGCTCGACTTTCGCGCGCGCGGCGGGCGACAGCGCCACGCGCGGGGCGCCAGGGGCGCCGTGCGCCACCGCGCGCACCTGCTCGAAGGTGAGGCTCGCGCCGTCGAGGAGGATCGTGTCCGTCATAAGACGATTGTGCCCTTCTTGATGACGTTGACGACGAGGTTGCCGCCGAACTGGTACGCGAGGTGCCGATAGTCGACGGCGTCGACGACCGCGAGGTCTGCCTGCTTGCCGGGCTCGAGCGAGCCCACGCGGTCGCCGAGCCCGATCGCGTGAGCGGCGTTGATCGTCGCGGCGACCAGCGCCTCGGCGGGTGAAAGCTTCTGGTACCGGCAAGCAATGGCCATGGCCAGCGGCATCGATGGACACGGCGCCGAGCCCGGGTTGATGTCGGTGGTGAGCGCCACGGCGGCGCCCGCGTCCACCATCCCGCGCGCGTCGGCGAAGCGCGTCGAGCCGAAATTGAAGGTCACGGTGGGGATCACCACCGCGATGCTCGACGAGCGTGCCAGCGCCGCGATGCCGTCGGCGCCGGTGACGTCGAGGTGGTCCACCGAGGTCGCGCCGAGTTCGAGCGCGAGCGCAAGGCCGCCGAGTGCACTGAACTCGTCGACGTGCGCCTTCAGCGGCAGGCCGGCGTGGCGGCCCGCCTCGAGCACGCGGCGTGACTGCGCGAGGTCGAAGGCGTGCTGCTCGCAGAAGACGTCGCAGAACAGCGGCCGGCCGTCGGCAGCAAAGGCCGAGCCCTCGTGCCAGGCACGCGCCGCGGGCAGCAACTCGTCGATGACGAGCTCGACGTAGGCGTCGGCACGGCCGGCGTACTCGGGTGGCACCGCGTGCGCCGCCAGGAAGGTCGGCACCAGCTCGACCGGGCCGGTGCGGTCGATGCGGTCGATCGCGCGCAACAGCTTCATCTCGGTGGTCGCGTCGAGTCCGTAGCCGGTCTTGACCTCGACGGTGGTGGTGCCGAGGCCCAGCATTTCAGTGAGCCGCACCAGCGATTGCTCGACCAGCGTCGGCACTGCCGCCGCGCGCGTTGCCTTGACCGTGGACAAGATGCCGCCGCCCGCCGCGGCGATCTGCTGGTAGCTCTCGCCGCGCACGCGGCGCTCGAACTCGGCGGCGCGATCGCCGGCGTAAACGACGTGCGTATGCGGGTCGACGAAGCCGGGGATCACCACGCGGCCAGAGGCGTCGAGCTCCTCCTTGCCTTCATATTGCTGCAGCAGTTCGCCACTCGTCCCGACCGCAACGATCTTGCCGTCGGTGATGGCGACCGCGCCGTCGGCGACGATGCCGAGCTCGGCCATCGCGGCGCCACGCTTGGCGCCGGCGGGTGAAGCGCAGGTCACAAGTTGTGCGGCGCTATGGATGAGTAAATCGACGGTGGTAGTCATGGGCCGGTGTCATTCTGAGCGAAGCGAAGAATCGCGTCCCGGAGGGCAGCTCCCTATGGAACGCGATCCTTCGCTTCGCTCAGGATGACATTGGAATTTTTACACCGGCCTTGCGTGCGAACCGGATCGCCGGGTCGTACCCGGCATCCGCGTGGCGCACGACGCCCATCCCGGGGTCGGTCGTCAGCACGCGTTCCAGCCTCCGCGCCGCCTCGGCCGTGCCGTCGGCGACGATGACCTGGCCGGCATGGATCGAGTAACCGATACCGACGCCGCCCCCATGGTGCAACGACACCCAGGTGGCGCCACCGACGGCGTTGATCATCGCGTTGAGCAAGGGCCAGTCGGCGATCGCGTCGGAGCCGTCTTTCATCGCCTCGGTCTCGCGGTTCGGCGAAGCGACCGAGCCAGAATCGAGATGGTCGCGGCCGATCACGATCGGGGCCTTGAGCTCCCCGCTCGCCACCATCTCGTTGAATTTCAGGCCGGCTTTCGCGCGCTCGCCATAGCCGAGCCAGCAGATGCGCGCCGGCAGGCCCTGGAACGCCACTTGCTCGCGCGCCAGCTTCAGCCAGCGCTGCAGATGCGCCTTCTCGGGAAACAGCTCGCTCACCGCGCGATCGGTCTTGTAGATGTCCTCGGCGTCGCCCGACAGCGCGACCCAGCGGAAGGGGCCCTGGCCTTCGCAGAACAGCGGGCGGATGTAGGCCGGCACGAAACCGGGATAGCTGAAAGCCTGCTTCACGCCGTGGTCGAAGGCGCGCTGGCGCAGGTTGTTGCCGTAATCGAATACCACACTGCCCTGCCGTTGCCACGTGAGCATGGCGCGGACATGGGTCGCCATCGAGTCCATCGCCTTGCGCTCGTAGAGCTTGGGCTTGCGCTTGCGCAGCTGCGCGGCCTGCTCGAGGTTCAGTCCCGCCGGGATGTAACCGTGCATGACGTCGTGCGCCGAGGTCTGGTCGGTGACGACGTCGGGTTTCAGTCTCTTGCGCTGCATCGCCGGCAGCAGCTCGGCAGCGTTGCCGATGACCGCGATCGAGCGGGCGCGACCGGCTTGCCTGCACTCCAGCGCCTCGGCGACCGCCGAATCCAGGTCCTGCGCAATCGTGTCGACCTGGCGCAGCTTCAGCCGCCGCTGCGCTCGCCACGGGTCGACTTCGATCGCAAGCACGACGCCTTCGTTCATCGTCACCGCAAGCGGCTGCGCGCCGCCCATTTCGCCGAGTCCCGCCGTCACGACGAGCCGGCCCTTCAGCGTGCCCCAGCCGTGCTGGCGCGCGAGCGCGCCAAAGGTCTCGTAGGTGCCTTGCAGGATTCCCTGCGTGCCGATGTAGATCCAGCTGCCGGCCGTCATCTGGCCGTACATGATCAGGCCCTGCCGCTCCCACTCGTCGAAGTTCTCCTGCGTCGCCCACTTCGGCACGATGTTGGAGTTGGCGAGCAGCACGCGTGGCGCGTCCTCGTGCGTGCGGAACACCGCGACCGGCTTGCCCGACTGCACCAGCAGGGTTTCGTCGGGCGCGAGCTTGCGCAAGGATTCGAGGATCGCATCGAAGCTCGGCCAATTGCGCGCGGCGCGTCCGCGGCCGCCGTAGACAATGAGGTTGGCCGGGTCGAAGGCGACCTCGGGATCCAGGTTGTTCTGGATCATTCGATACGCCGCCTCGATCTGCCAGTTCGCGCAGGTCAGCGAAGTGCCGCGCGGCGCGCGGATGATGCGCTTGCGCATGCCTGTCATCCCGAGCGCCGCGAGGGATCGCGTCCCGCAAGCGCCGACAGGTAGTACCAGATCGCCACCGCCGCCAGCCGCGCCGTGCGCCCATCGACATCGAACGCCGGATTCACCTCGGTGAACTCGACGATCCGCGTCCGCGCCTCGCCGCCCGCCAGCGCCGCCAACTCGCACAGTTCGGCGCCGCCCAGGCCCAGTGGATTGGGTGCCGACACGCCCGGCGCCTCGCTGGCATTGACCACGTCGAGGTCGAAGCCCCAGAAAACGGTGGCTGCGCGATCGCTTTCGCGCAGCGCGCGTCGCACGACGCGCGCAGCGCCCTTGGCCCGAAGGTCGTCGAGTGGCACCACGTGCGCGCGCATCGAAGCCAGATAGTGCGCGTGAGCCGCCGCGTTGCAGAACGGCTGGCTGCCGAGCTCGTGGAAGCGAGGGCCCTTAAGCAGGCCTTCTTCCAGCAGCTGCCGGTACGGCGTGCCGCTGTTGCGCTCAGCATCGGGCCGCACGTCGAGGTGTGCATCGATGTTGAATGCGAGCACTTCACCCGGCTGCCTCGCCAGTGCGGCGACATCCGGATAGGAAATGTCGTTGCCGCCGCCCAGCACGATCACGCGCTTGCCGGCGGCGAGCAGTTGCGTCACCGCTTGCTCGTGCGCGGCGTGAGTGTCCTCGAGCGACGCTTGCGGCTCGGTGTCGCCGGCATCGCACAGGGCGAGGCCATCGAGCCCGTTGGCAGTCATCTTGTAGAGCGCGCGGCGAATCGCGGCGGGGCCCTGCGCGGCGCCGGGCCGGCCGCCGTTGCGGCGCACGCCTTCATCCTGCGGGCAACCGAGGATCGCGACGCTGGCGGCGTCGAGCGAGGCTTTGGCCACGCGCTCGCCGAGCCGCGGGTCGGACGCATCCCCGCGCGAGAAGAACAACGCGGGATCCGCGGGACGCACGCCGGAGAGGGAAGCCATGGGCTGCCAGTTTACTGCGCGACCCCAAGCTGCGGCCGGCGACCTCGGAGTTGCTAGGATTCGCGCCATGACTTCCAACATCCAGAGCCGCTCCGAATTCATTCGCGTGCGCGAGTTGCGCTACCACCTCAGGCGCTGGGGCGATCCTGCCGCGCCGCTGGTGTTGATGCTGCATGGCTTTCTCGACGTTTCTGCGACCTGGCAACCGGTGGCCGAAGGCCTGCTGCCGAAATTCCAGGTGTTGTCGCCGGATTTCCGCGGTTTCGGCCACACGCAATGGCCCGAAGACGGCTACTGGTTCCAGGATTACGTCGGCGACCTGCAGTTCATCGTCGATCACTACGCGCCCGACGCCCCGATCCTGCTGGTCGGCCACAGCATGGGCGCGCAAATTGCGAGTCTGTACGCAGGCCTCAAGCCGGAACGCGTGAAGAAGCTGGTGTGCCTCGACGGGCTGTTCCTGCCCAACATGGAGGCCAAGCTCGCGCCCAAACGCTTCCGCCGCTGGCTCGATGAGCTCAAGGACTTGCCATCGCAGAAGAGCTACGCCTCGTTCACCGAACTGGCCGGGCGCATCCGCAAGCAGCACCCGGACTTGTCGCCGGAGCGCGCGGAATTTGTCGCGCGCTGCTGGGGTCGCGAGGATGGCCACGGCCGC
>DATLBT010000108.1:0-41276 GCA_035526825.1 Verrucomicrobiia bacterium
CCAGGTGGGCCGCTCGCCCACCGCAAGGATGGTCTCGTTGCACGGCAGTGTTGGCCGGTTGGTTAGATCCGGCTTGCCGTAGGCAGCCGTCTGGCCTGAGTTCCATTCAACCAGGCCGGGATCGAGGCGACCGGACAGCGCTGCCATCGCCGGGAGTTCGAACAGCGCATGTTCCTGCAAGTCGTGCTTGACGAAAAACGGCCGGCGGTCGAAGTCGGCGGCAAAAGCGATCGGGTCGATCGAGAGGTGCCCATTCATGTGCATCGAGCGTACGCGCCGACGGCCAGGAAGTGTGTACGCCAGCGCACTGTTGGCTTAGGGCTGAATTGGTGGTGGGGCGGCGCGCCTACGAACCTCTTTCTCTTGACCCGTTCGCCAGTTGTTTGAGTTTGCTCGGCATTTTTTCGGGCGGGAGAATGAAATCAACCTTGCCTGAAGCCTGGGCGTGTTTCGGCATGGAGCCCACTTCGGCAGACAAATCCTGGGCGAACGTTGTTCCACCCTTTGCCTTGATATACCTGCATCCCTCAGTGCCATCGCTGACACACCCGGAAAGAATGATGCCGACCGCACGCGCTCCTACTTCCTCCGCAAGTGAAATCAGAAACAGGTCGCCCTGGTTGCCGCGGTTGGCGCGCGGAGAAACAACCTTGAAGGTATGGCTTTCGATAAAAAGATCGGCATTGGGAGGAATGACATAAACGTGGTCTCTTCGAATCGGCATTCCGGAAGCGGCCACCCTCGTTGGCATGGTCGTGTGACGCGATAGAATTTTTGCGAGCGGACTCTCAGCGGACGCGCTCATATGAGAAATGATGACGTACGCCATGCCGATGTTCGCCGGCAGGGCCTGTAAAAGCGCTTTGTAGCCGTGAAGGGCTCCCGCGGAGCCGATAACTCCGACAATGAAACTGGGATTTCTCGATGCCTTCGATGTCACGGACTGGGCGATTCTGGCGTGTTCATCCAATTCATCACCGAGACGGCCGCGCCAACGAGCGGCACGAGCGATTCGAAGAGCTTGTCCTTGCCGATGCAATCCGCCGCACCCGCCGCGATCGCTCGCGCGGGCATGTCCGCACTCGTATCGATCGAGATGGCCGCAACGATCGTCGCAGGCGACAGTTTTCTTATGTCTCGCGTGAGATCGAGTCCATTCGCATCCGGCAAGATGATGTCCACCAGGACCAGTGAGGGGCGGTGCGCTTCGACGTGCCTCAATGCGGTGGCGCCATCCGGCGCTTCGATCACGCAAAGCCTGGGAAACGAGCGCTTGATGCAGACGCCGATTGCCTCGCGCATCGGTGCGTGGTCGTCGACGATGAGCACTGTCGCCTCAACGGCAACATTTTTTGGTTGGCTCAAGGAGTCGCCTTGGCTAGCTAAGGGAATATTGAGTATCCCTGCCAGGCACCCGTCGGTATGTCGCGCAAACCCGACAGAAGGGAACTCGCCCTGTAGCGTTTGTAGGACAGCCTGCCTAGCCGGGGGGCGTCAGTCCGTGTTGAATGGCAAGCTTGACGAGCGAAGCGACGTCGGAGACACCCAGCTTTTTCATCAGCCGGCTCCGGTAGGTATCTACGCTTGTCTTTGACAGATTGATAGCTTGCGCGATTTCCGCGCTGGTCCGGCCTTCGACCACAAGCTGGAGCACCTGGCACTCGCGGGCTGAAAGGCTATCGAGCGGGCCGCGCTGGCCCGAAAACCCCGACAGCGGACCGATGGCCGGGCTTACATAACGTCTTCCCGCGCAGACGGCCCTCACCGCGTTCACGAGCTCGGCACTGGCCGCATCTTTCAGGACATAGCCCGTGGCTCCAGCGCTGAGCGCCTGGAAGACGTGCTCCTTGTTCGAGTGCATCGAGAGCACCACCACCTGCACCGCCGACACGCGGGTGCAAATCTCACGTGTGGCTTCTATGCCGCTCATCTCCGGCATGGATATATCCATGACAACCACGTCCGGCAACGCAGCGATTGCGGCGTGCACCGCGTCGCGCCCGTTTCCAACGGATCCGACGATCTGCATTCCGGCGTTCACGAGCAGCTGCGAAAGGCCTTCGCGCATCATGGCGTGATCGTCCGCGAGAAGGATCCTCGTCACGCGGTGCGTTCCAGGATTGCAATGATGCGCGTGCCTCGACCCGGAGCTGATTCGACTTCCAGCTTCGCTTCCACGGCCTCGGCCCGCTCACGCATGATCCGAAGCCCGTAGCTGCCCGATTCCGGCAAACGGGTCGCGTCGAAGCCGCAGCCGTTGTCGGCGATCATCAAGCGAACCTCCTGCCCTTCCTGAACGAAGGAAATTTCCACCGCTCGCGCGTTGGCGTGCTTGGCAAGGTTGTTAACCGCTTCCTGCGCAATACGGAACAGTGCGGCCTCGATCGGGCGAGGCAGTCGCAGCGCGATATCGACGTCACGTGCGCTGACCGCCAGCGGAAGGCGGTCCTCGAGCGATCCCGCCAATATCCTGATCGCGACTCCCAATCCATGATCGTCAAGTCCGGGAGGCCGCAACTCGGCCATGATATTGCGCGACGACGCGATGGCACTTTGCACAAGCTCCAGCGCCATCCCAAGCCGCTTGCCATTTTCGCCCGATGGGAGAGTGCTGGCCAATTCAATGTTCAGCTTGGCGGTGGCGAGATCCTGGCCGATGCGGTCGTGCAGCTCCCGGTGCAGTGCGCGTCGCTCGTGCTCCTCCATTTCCGCAAGTCGGCGCTGCAGTTCGCGAGTCCGCGCCGCGCTCTGACGCAGGGCCTCCTCGGCGCGGGCGCGCTCGAACAGGGGGAAGACCCGGTGGGCCACTTCCACGATGAGGTTGACCTCATCGGGCCGCCAGTCGCGCACCGCAGTGGTGCCGACGGAGATGAGGCCCGGCCACTTGTCGTCCTTGAGGATCGGAACGGTGCTGAACGCGCGTATGCCGACAGCGCGGTACGCCTCTGCGTTCGCCAGCGGGTCGGTATCGGTGTCGCGAACGACGACGGGCTCGCCCGCGCTGACCGTGCGCAGGAACTCCTCGCTCAGGTAGTCCCCCGCCCGGTATGCGCCGCCGGCGACAAAGAACCCCTCCCGCTCCCAGGCCGCAAGCGCGGTGAGGCGCGCTTCAGCCGGCGCATCCCCGGGGTTGAGCTCCACGCCCACGACATGAACGAAGCTGAGATCCAGGTAGGCGCCGAGAGCCTCGCCGGTGGCACGGACGATCTCCTCGGGACTTTGGATCAAGGTCAACGACTGGGACAGCTTGTCGAGGAAGGCGGCGTGGTGCTCGCGGCGCTTGCGCTCGGTGATGTTGGTGGAGACCGAGATGACCCGGCGGCTGCCACTGCCGCCGATCCGCGCGAGGTAAATGTTGAACCAGCGACCCAGGCCACTGACGAATTCTTCGAATCGGAGGGGCTCTCCGGTGAGGGCAACCTGTCCCACCCGATCGATCACGCTCTGCTCGATCTCTGGAACGACTTCACGGACGCGCTTGCCGATGATGTCGCGCCCAAGGCCGCTCATCGCCTCGTGTGCAGCATTGATCTCCAGGATCTTGTAGTCGATCGCCTTGTCCTGCTCATCGAAATACACCTCGATGGTCGCGACGCCCTCGTCGATCGATTCGAACAGCGCACGAAAGTGCTCCTCGGATGCGGTTGCCGCGTCAGTCCCCCCGTCGGGAGCGTCGTAGGGAGTGAAGATAAGGAGCGTTCTTATCGGTGCCGCGTCCTGCACAACGCTGTCCAGGGGTCGACCCGTCAAGGCCTCGCCGGTGCATCCGAGTAGTTCCGCGGCCTTTGAATTCGCGAACGTAATGTTGCCCGCGGCATCGACCCAGCAAATGCCGTCACTGGCCGCTTCAAGAAACTGTCGGTGTAGGGTCGGAATGGCTCGCACGGGTGTCCGATCTAGATAAAAGCCCTAGAGGCTCTTGGAAACCTCTAGGGCTGGACGGGTTGGCGGAGGGAGGGGGATTCGAACCCCCGATACGGTTTGACCCGTATACACGCTTTCCAGGCGTGCTCCTTAAACCACTCGGACACCCCTCCGTGGGGCGCGGATTCTATCCCGGCGCGGGCGCTACCGGCGGCGTGGAAGGTTGCTCAGCGGGGCCAGGGACTGGTGCCGGCGCGGGCGCCGCTTCCGGCACGACCGCCGGCGGCGGCATCGAAGGCGGGCGATCGAGGCAACGCACCGCGTCGTCACCGTCCTCGTCCTTGTAAGTTTCGCCGTACGGGACCGCGGTTGCCGGCTGCGGCGGAATCTTCAGCGCAGAGGCCGACTCGGGCAACGTCACGCCCGGAGGGCTCTGCAGCGGCGGCATCGTGCCGGCGACGGCGTAGTCCTGCTCGCCTTCGCAGTAGCTCGACGCGGCGCACCCGGCCAGGAATACCGGCGCGAGGGCCAGCAGCAAAATATTCTTCATCACAGGGCTCCGGCGGCGCGCAGCGCGCCGCGAACGGTTTCGTAGTGGGCGGTGTCCAGCGGCACCAGCGGCAAGCGGATGCCGGGGCCGATGCGCTTCATCTCGCGCAGCGCCCACTTCACCGGGATGGGATTGGGCTCGACGAACAGGTGCTTGTGCAACGGTTGCAATTTTGCGTCGACGGCTCTCGCGCGCTCGCCGTCCCTGGCGAGCGCCGCCGCGCACATCTCGTGCATCAGCTTCGGTGCGACGTTGGCGGTCACCGAGATGTCGCCGGTGAAGCCGAGCAGGATCGATTCGCACGCGGTGGCGTCGTCACCCGACAGCAGTGCGAACGTCTTCGGCAGCACGAGGGCGAGGAGTTCGCGCACCCGCTGGATCGTGCCGTGCGCTTCCTTCAGGCCGACGATGCCGGGAACGCCCGCGAGGCGCTTCACGGTGGCCGGCAGCATGTCGCAGCCGGTGCGGCCCGGGACGTTGTAAAGGACGATCGGGATGTCGACCGACTCGGCGACCTTCTTGTAATGCTGGTACAGGCCTTCCTGCGGCGGCTTGTTGTAGTACGGCGTCACCATCAGCGCGGCCTGTGCGCCGGCCTTCTTGCCCTCGCGCGTCAGTTCGATTGCCTCGACGGTGGAATTCGCGCCGGTGCCGGCGACCACCGGCACGCGCCCGCGCGCATGCTCGACTACCTTGCGGATGACCTGCACGTGCTCATAGACGCCGAGCGTCGCGGATTCGCCGGTGGTGCCCACGGCGACGATGCCATCGGTGCCCTGCTCGATGTGCCAGTCGACCAGGTCGCGCAGCGCGTCGTAGTCCACTGCGCCATCGGCGCTCATGGGCGTGACGAGCGCGACGATGCTGCCGCTAATCATTTGAAATATGGGGCTTAAAACGGTCGCGCAGTATAGCCCACGGCTTGCTGCGGCCAATTACCACGGCCGGCAAACATCGCTAAACTTGCGGCTGACGCCGCCCTCCAAATCCCCATGCCTACGATCGAGAACCATCTAGCCATCTCGGTGCTCGCGCCGTCGCGCCCGCAACTGGCGCTCGACCTGTTCAAGGCCATCCGGGAGCGCGGCTGCGAGGTCGAGGACTGCCGCATCGCGCCTATCGGCGACCGCCTCGCGGCGAGCCTGATCGTTTCGGGCAACTGGAGCGCTTTGGGCAAGCTCGAGACCGCCCTGCCCGGCCTCGCGACCAAGCTGGAGTTGAAGGTGCAATTTACGCGTTGCGGCCCGCGCGCGCAGAACCCGGACTTCCGCGCTTACGCGGTCGACGTCGTCGCGCCGCAGCAGCAAGACTTGCTGCTGCACCTGCTGGAGTTCTTCCACGGCCAGGACGTGGAGGTTTCCGAAATCGTCACGCAGAAATACCAGTCGTCCTACACCGGCGCCGGCATGGCCTCGGTGCAGATGGTGCTGCATGTGCCGGTGAGCCAGCATCCGCAGGCGCTGCGCGAGCAATTCATGGACCTGTGCGATGACCTCAACGCGGATGGAATGCTGGATCCGATAAAGACTTAGGGGATTATGAAAAAACTGCCCGACCTGACCCTGCCGGCCAACGGCGGGAAAAACATCTCGCTCCAGGATTTCAAGGGCAAGCCGCTGGTCCTCTACTTCTACCCCAAGGACAACACGCCGGGTTGTACGCAGGAAGGCATCGACTTCCGCGACCTGTACAAGGAATTCACCAAGGCGGGCGCGGCGCTCGTGGGCGTCTCGCGTGACAGCGTGCGCAGCCATGACAACTTCGTCGAGAAGTATAAGCTGCCGTTCCCGCTGCTGTCGGACGCCGACGAAACCTTGTGCAAGGCGTTCGACGCGATCGTCGAGAAGAGCCTCTACGGCCGCAAGTACATGGGCGTGGACCGCAGCACCTTCCTGTTCGACAAGGCCGGCACGCTCAGGCGCGAGTGGCGTGGCGTGAAGGTCAAGGGCCACGCCACCGAGGTTCTCGACGCCGTGAAGGCACTCTGATGAAGAAGCGCATCTTCGTCCTCGACACCAACGTGCTGATGCACGACCCCAGTTCGCTCTACCGCTTCGAGGAGCACGACCTGTTCATCCCGATGGTGGTGCTCGAGGAACTCGACGCCGCCAAGAAGGGCACCTCCGAGGTTTCGCGCAACGCGCGCCAGGTCAGTCGCTTCCTCGACGACATGATGCGCGACAAGGACCACACCAAGATCGAGCAGGGCTTGCCGCTGCCGACCACGCAGATGCTCAAGGACGCCAAGCCGGCGTCGGGCCGGCTGTTCTTCCAGACGCGTCCGTCGGATGCATCCTTGCCCGACGTGCTGCCGGGCAACAAGCCCGACAACTCGATCCTGCTCACGGCGCTGGCGCTGCGTACGCAACACCCGGACCGGCGCATCACGCTGGTGTCGAAGGACATCAACCTGCGCATCAAGTCGGCGATCATCGGCGTCCACACCGAGGACTACAACAATGACCAGGTCCTCGACGACCTTGAATTATTGCCCACCGGTTACGCCACGCTGCCCGCGGATTTCTGGCAGACCCACGGCGACAAGATGGAGTCGTGGCAGGAGAAGAAGACCGGCGAGTCGTGCTATCGCATCAAGGGTCCGCTGGTGAAGGACTGGTACCCGCAGCAGTTCCTGTTCCTTCCCGAGGAAGCCGAACGCGGGCTGGAGCTGGTGGTGAAGTCGGTCGAAGCCAACGTCGCCGAGCTGCGCGTGCCGCGCGATTACCGCTCGGGCAAGAACCCTGTGTGGGGCATCCACGCCAAGAACCGCGAGCAGAACTTCGCACTCAACCTGCTGCTCGACCCGGACGTCGATTTCGTCTCGCTGCTTGGCGCCGCGGGCACCGGCAAGACGCTGCTGACACTGGCCGCCGGCCTGGCGCAGACGCTCGACGAGCCGCGTTACCGCGAAATCATCATGACGCGCGTCACCGTGCCGCTCGGCGAGGACATCGGCTTCCTGCCGGGCACCGAGGAAGAAAAGATGACGCCGTGGATGGGCGCGCTGATGGACAACCTCGAGGTGCTCACCCAGACCACCGAGGCCGGCGACTGGGAGCGCGCCGCCACCAACGAGCTGCTCAGCAAGCGCATCAAGATCCGTTCACTGAACTTCATGCGCGGCCGCACGTTCCTGAACCGCTTCATCATCCTCGACGAGGCGCAAAACCTCACCGCCAAGCAGATGCGCGCGCTGATCACGCGTTGTGGCCCCGGCACCAAGATGGTGTGCCTTGGCAACCTCGCGCAGATCGACACGCCGTACCTGTCCGAGACCACGTCCGGGCTGACCTTCGTCGTCGACCGCTTCCGCGGCTGGCAGCACGGCGGCCACATCACGCTGGCGCGCGGCGAGCGCTCGCGCCTGGCGGCGCACGCATCCCTGTCGCTGTAGGAAAAACAGGGACGCACACCAATTTCCGCATATGTCCGAGGTTGACTGGGCGGTCTCCGGAAATTGGTGTGCGTCCCTGTTTTTTCTCTGCGCCTTCGCCTTCCTCGCCGGCTTCATCGATGCCGTCGCCGGCGGAGGCGGCCTCGTGCAGGTGCCTGCGCTGTTTGTGTTGATGCCGACGGTGCCCGCCGCCACGCTGCTCGGCACCAACAAGTTCGCCAGCATCTGGGGCACGCTGTGGGCCACGTTCCAGTACGCGCGCCAGGTGCCGATTGAATGGCGCGCCACCCTGCCAACCTGTGCCGCGGCGCTGCTGTTCGGCTTTCTCGGCGCGCGCGCCGTGGCGCACGTCCCCACCGATTTCCTGCGGCCACTGATCCTGCTGCTGCTCGGCGGAGTGCTGGCCTACACGCTCTGGAAGAAGGACCTCGGCGCGCTGCACGCCCCCAAGCTGGGCCCGGCCGCGCAAATCTGGGCGGGCTTGGCGACCGGCGCTGCACTCGGCTTCTACGACGGCTTCTTCGGCCCCGGCACCGGTTCGTTCCTCATCATCGCGTTCGTCGGCGTGTTCGGCTTTTCGTTCCTCGCCGCCTCGGCTTCGGCCAAGGCGGTGAACGTCGTCACCAACGGCGCCGCGCTCGGCTACTTCCTGACGCACGGCCACGTGCTGTATGCGGTGGCGATACCGATGGCGATCTGCAACGTCGCGGGCAGTTACGTGGGCACCAAGCTCGCGCTCAGGCTCGGCAGCCGCTTCGTGCGCGGCGTATTCGTGGTGGTGGTGTCGGCACTGCTGGCGCGGTTCGCGCTCGACTTGCTGCTGAGCTAAAAGCCGTCGCGCCAGGGGCGCTCCCACAAACGCCGCGCAACCCTGTCTGGGGGAGCGGCCCTGGCCGCGACGATCACGCGCGAGACCAGTCGAAAGCCATTGTTGCCGCGATATCCGGCAGCCCGAGCACCAGCATCAGCAGCCGGTCGACACCGAGCGCAACGCCTGCGCACGGGGGCAGCCCGACTTCGAGCGCCTCGATGAGGCGCGCATCGAACGGTGGCACCCGCTTGCCGCATTGTGAGCGCCGCGCCTGGTCAGCGGCGAAACGCTGGCGCTGCTCGATCGGGTCGCCGAGCTCGTGGAAACCGTTGGCCAGCTCGAGACCTTGCCAGAACAGCTCGAACCGCTCGGCCAGCGGCGGCGCACCGGGCCGAATGCGCGCCAGCGCCGCCTGCGAAGCCGGAAAGTCGTGCACGAACTCCGGCGCGTCGCGGCCGAGTTGCGGCCCGACGACGAGGCCCATGCCGAAGTCCAGCCAGGCGTCACGATCGAAGCGTGTCGCATCCGTCGGCAATTGCGCGCGCGTGCCGAGCGCGCTGGCGAGCGCCGGCAGGTCCGCATCGAACGGATCGATGCCGGCGTGTGCGTGCCAGGCCTCCCGATAGCTCAGGCGCCGCGCCGCGCGCGGGGCGCCGGCGGCCACGACGAGTTCGGCCACCTCGTCCATCAACCGATGATGGTCGAAACCGGGCCGGTACCACTCCAGCATCATGAATTCCGGGTTGTGCAGGCGGCCGAGGTCACCGGCGCGAAACACGTGACACAGCTGGTAGATGGGCCCCGAGCCGGCCGCGAGCAGCCGCTTCATCGGGAACTCGGGCGACGTCTGCAGCCAGCGATCGTCGGTGGTACGGAGCGAATCGACATGCACGTCGACCGTGGCGTGTTTAGACAGTACTGGCGTGTCGACCTCCAGCACACCGCGCTCCATGAAAAAGGCCCGCAGCCGCGCGAGGAGCGCGGCCCGGGCTTTGAGCGTTTCGAGGGATGCGGAGGGACGCCAGGTCATCGTGTCATCCCGAGCGGAGCGAGGGATCGCCTTCCCCTTTTCGCGCCCTTCGGAACGCGATCGCTCGTCGCTTCGCTCCTCGGGATGACACGCGCTACGCGCTTGTCACTTGCCGACGCGGTTCAGGTACTCGCCGGTGCGCGTGTCGACTTTTATGACCTCACCCTCGTTCAGGAACAGCGGCACCTTCACGGTCGCGCCGGTCTCGATCTTGGCCGGCTTGGAGCCGCCGGTGACGGTATCGCCGCGCACGCCGGGATCGGTCTCGATGATCTTGGCGAAGATGAAGATCGGCGGCGTGACCTGCAGCGGCACGCCGTTCCACAACAGCACCTTCACGGTGTCCTGCTCCTTGAGCCACTGCGCGGAGTCGCCGACCTTGATCTTGTCGGCGGTGAGCTGCTCGTAATTGGTCGGGTCCATGAAGTGCCAGAACTCGCCATCGGTGTAGAGGTACTGCATGTCGAGTTCGACGATGTCGGCCTCTTCCACGGTTTCCGCAGAACGCATGGTTTTTTCGATCACGCGGCCGTTCTTCAGGTTGCGGATCTTGAGGCGATTGAAAGCCTGGCCCTTGCCCGGCTTCACATACTCGTTCTCTATGACCGAATACGGGTCGCCATCGAAGAGGACCTTCACGCCCGGCTTCATGTCGTTGGTGCTGATCGTGGACATAGCGTTTTTTCCCGTTTATTCAAAAAGTTGCCGGGGTCTTGCACACCGGCGAAAATGCGGCGCGCATGATACCGACAAACTCCCCGATTAGACAGTTGCCGCGCGAACCCCCGCGCTGGCAGCGCCTGCTCGGCGAGGCCTTCGGCCGCCCGGCCGAGTTGCTCGAGTTCCTCGGGCTGCCGGCCGATTTGCCGGGCCTAAACCCGGTACAGACAAACTTTCCGCTGCGCGTGCCGCGCGCTTATGCCGCGCGCATGAGAAAAGGCGATGCCCGCGACCCGCTGTTCCTGCAGGTCTGGGCGCGGCCCGAAGAAGCCCTGGACGTGCAGGGCTTCGTCGACGATGCCGTGGGCGACCACGCGGCACTGCGCGACGGCGGCATCCTGCACAAATACGAGGGCCGCGCACTGGTGCTGGCCACCGGCGCCTGCGCGATCCACTGCCGCTACTGCTTCCGGCAGCATTTTCCGTACGGCGACGCGCTGGCGTCGCGCGACCACTGGCGCGAAGCGCTGGGGGTGCTGGCGGCCGACCGCTCCCTGGCCGAAGTGATCCTGTCGGGCGGGGACCCGCTTTCGCTCATCGATGAAAAACTCGCCCCGTTTGCCGAAAGCCTGGAATTCCTGCCGCAGGTGAAACGCCTGCGCCTGCACACGCGCCTGCCGGTGGTGCTGCCGGAGCGGGTCGATGATGCGCTGCTCGGCTGGCTGTCGCGCGGGCGGCTGCGCAAGGTGATGGTGATCCACGCCAACCACGCCAACGAACTCGATGCCGACGTCGCCGCCGCGCTGGCTCGGCTGGCTGACGCCGGCGTGCACTTGCTAAACCAGTCGGTACTGCTGCGCGGCGTGAACGACTCGGTCGAGGCGCTTGTCGCCTTGTCCGAGCGCCTGTCTGAGTGCGGCGTCATGCCCTACTATCTGCATATGCTCGATCCCGTCCGCGGCACGGCGCACTTCGACGTGCCGGAAGGCGAAGCGCGCCGACTGGTGCGGTCCGCCGCGGCGACACTCCCCGGCTACCTGGTGCCGCGTCTGGTGCGTGAGATTCCCGGAGCCCCTGCGAAGGCGCCCGTAGGCGGCTGATGGCGCTTTCCCTGCTACAGGGGGCTTCGGCCACCATCCTCGTGCTGAGCCCCGGTGAGGAGGTGGCGAAGCGCGTCGAAAGCCACCTTCGCAACATCGGCCACTCGGTGCGCGCAGCCTGGGTTACCGACCTCGAGGACATGGAGGACGCCATCCGCCGCGGCGCGCCGGACCTCGTGCTGTGCCAGCAGGAAATGCCGCAATCTTCGGTCAAGGAAGTGCTCAAGCTCTGCGCCAAGTTCAGCCCCGACCTGCCGGTGCTGCTGCTGGCGACCAAGCCGTTCACGATGACCGACACGGTCGCCGCCTTGCGCACCGGCGTGCGGGGTCTCGTGATCGCAGGCGATTCGCTGCAGCTGCAGCATCTCGAGACGATCTGCCTGCGCGAGCTTGGCACGCACCAGACGCTGCGCGAACTGCGCAGTACCCGGGCGCGGCTGGCGGACTACGAGGCACGCCACGAAAAGCTCATGGCCGGCACGGCGGACGCGGTGCTGCATGTTCAGGAAGGCATCGTCATCCACGCCAATGCCGCGTTCGCCAAGCTGGTCGGCTTCAAGACCAGCGCATTGCAGGGCAATCCCCTGATGGACCTGGTGGCTCCCGAGGGCCAAGCCGCGACCAAGCAGTTCCTCAAAGCGTTTACACAGGAAAAGATCAAAAACGACCAGGAAGTGGAGTTTTTACTGCGCAATCCCGCGACCGGTACGGCCAAGGTCACGGCGCGCGTGACCATCGGCCGCGCCGACGGCGAGCCGTTACTCGAGCTTTTGATCCGCGCGCCAACACTGGCGATTCCCGCGGCGCCCGCAGCTCCGGTGGCGCCCAAACCGGCGGCCGTGAATGTGGCAGAGCCGTCGCGCCCGACCGGCCCTCCCGGTCGCGTCGAGCTGTTGCAGACCCTGGGTGAGGCCATCAAGTCCAACACCGGCATGCACCGCGGCCTGGTGCTCGTGATGGTGGATGCGTTCGCGTCGATCGAGCAGCGGCTCGGCTACAACGAATCCGAAACGGCGCTGAGCCAGCTCACCGAACTGGTGCGCCAGCGCGCCAGCCCCAAGGAGCCGGTGTACCGCCTCTCGACCGCCCTGGTCGCGCTGGTGGTGTCGCGGCCGAGCCCCGCCGATTTCGAAACGCTCGCCGAAACGCTGCGCCGCGACATCGCCGCACAGGTATTCAAGACCGAAAAGTTCGAGGCGCACCTCGCCGCCACCGTCCTGTGCTACCCGCTGTCATCGAACGACAAGCCGGTCGAGGCCGTCGATCAGGCGGTCAGCGACGTGCGCAAGCTGTCGCGCGACGGCGGCAACCGTATCGCCGTCATGGGGCCAGCCGCACAGGCGGCGCAAGTCGCGGCCGACGACCAGCGCAAGGCCGACCAGATCAAGAAGGCGCTTGCCGAGAACCGCTTGAAGCTCGCCTACCAGTCGATCGCGAGCCTCGAGGGCGGCGATCACAACCACTTCGACGTGCTGGCCCGAATGCTCGACGAGGCGGGCCAGGAAGTCCCGGCGCGCGAGTTCATCCCGGCCGCGGAGAAGTTCGGGTTGATTGTCGCGATCGACCGCTGGGTGCTGGGGCGCGCGCTCATCGTGCTGGGCAAGCGCGATGGCGCTGCCGACCGGTCATCGCTGTTCGTACGCCTGTCGGAGCAGTCGCTGCGCGAGGGCGACAGCCTGTACAAGTGGCTGGCCGAGCAACTGAAGTCGCGGCCGTTGCGCAAAGCCGAGCTCGTGGTAACGATCCCGGAATCGCTCGTCGAGACCCACGTCGGCAAGGCCAAGGCGATGAGCCAGATGCTGCGCGGCCTGGGCGCCGAGATAGCCATGGATCAGTACGGCATCGGCGCCAATTCCACCAAGATGCTGGATCACGTGACGCCGAGCTTCGTGCGCTTCCACTACTCGTTCACGAAGGACTTCAATGACCCGATGTTGCAGAAGAAAATGGCCGAGCTGATGGACGTGGCCAAGCAGCGCAGCATCAAGACCATTGTCGGCCAGGTCGAGGATGCCAACGCGATGGCGCGGCTCTGGCAGCTAGGCGTGAACTACATCCAGGGCTTCCACATCCAGCAACCGGAAGCCGTATTGCTGGCGACCGATGTTCGCTAGGCCGATTGCTGCAACCGGGCGATGCGCTGCTCGATGGGCGGGTGCGTCGCGAACAGGCTCTTGAAGCCGCCGTTGATGCCGAAAGCCGTGACCTGCTTGGGCAGCGTCGACTCGCCGTAAGCCCCGGCAAGGCGCTGCAGCGCCGCGACCATCTTCGGCTTGCCGGCCAGGCGCGCGCCCCCGGCGTCGGCACGGAACTCGCGCTGCCGCGAGAACCAGGCGACGATCAACATCGCCAGGACGCCGAACAGGATGTCGAGCACCATTACCGTCATGTAATAGCCGGCGCCGGTGCCGCGGTCGTTCTTCAGCACGACCTTGTCGATCAGGTAGCCGATCACGCGCGCCGCGAAGATCACGAACGTGTTCACCACGCCCTGGATCAGCGTCAGCGTGACCATGTCGCCGTTGGTCACGTGCGAGATCTCATGGCCGAGCACGGCCTCGACCTCTTCCTGCCGCATGGTCTGGAGCAGGCCGGTCGAAACGGCGACCAACGCGTTGTTCTTGTTGGCGCCGGTGGCAAACGCGTTGGGCTCGGGCGCCTCGAAGATGCCGACCTCGGGCATGCCAATACCGGCGGCTTCCGCCTGGCGGCGCACGGTGGCAACCAGCCACGACTCGCCGGCGGTGCGCGGCTCCTTGATGACCTGCACTTTCATCGACCACTTGGCGATCTGCTTCGACATCAGCAGCGAAATGAACGCGCCGCCAAAGCCGAAGATCAGCGAAAAGCCCGCCAGGGCCTTCAGGTCGAGGCCGTTCTGGTTCAGGTACTGGTTCACGCCGAGCAGCGAGGCCACGGTCAGCAGCACCGCCATCACGGCGAAGTTGGTGGCAAGGAACAGCAGCACTCTTTTCATGTCGTCGTGGATCCCTATCAATTCAGACGTGGCACCCGACTCATAGTGGGGCGCGCGCCCGGAAAATCAAGGGGCAGCGCGGTCGAGTCAAGCCATTGGATTTACGCGGTTTCGGCCTTCATGGACGCCACCGTCCGGTATCCCTGCGGCAGGAACAAGCCACGGCTCGCGCGTGAGCCGGAGTAGTGGTCCAGTTCCTTGCCCTTGAGCCCCATGGTGCGCTTGCCGGAAAGGATCGAAAGCGTGGCTCCCGCGGGCACGACGGCCGCGGCGACGATGCGATCCTCGCCGCGCACCGTGATCAGCTTGTTGCCCTTGCCCTTGGCCATCTCGGGCAAGTCGGACAGTGGGAACAGCAGCATGCGACCTTCGTGCGTGACGACGGCGAGCCGGTCGGTCTTCGGGTTGAGCGAGCGCCCGGCATTGAAGGCTTGGGAGCCCTCGGGGACGCTGATGAAGGTCTTGCCGGCCTTGCGGTCGGTAGCCATGTCGCCGAGCTTGGCAACGAAGCCATACCCGGCCTCGCTGCCGACGACATAACGATCCTCGGCATCACCAAGCACGACCGACGCCACCTTCGCGCCATCGCCGAGGTCGAGCTTGCTGGTCACCGGCTCGCCGTGACCGCGCGCGCTCGGCAATTCATTGGCGGGCAACTGGTAGGCGCGGCCCTTGCTGTCCAGCAACGCGAGCTGCTGGTTGGTCTTGCCGCGCACCGCGGCCAGGAACTCGTCGCCCGACTTGTACTCCAGCGTGGTCGCGTCAATGTCGTGGCCCTTCGCCGCGCGGATCCAGCCGGCCTTCGACAGCACGACCGTGATTGGCTCTGCCGGCACGATCTCGGTAACCTGCAGCGCTTGTGCCTCGGGCTGGTGCTCGATCTGGCAGCGGCGGTCATCGCCATACATCTCGGCGTCTTCCTTGATTTCCTCGGCGATCAGTTTCTGCAGCCTGGCCTTGGAACCGAGCAGCGCTTCGATCTCTGCGCGCTCGGCCGCGAGCGCCTTCTGCTCCTGCTTGATCTTCATCTCCTCGAGCTTCTGCAGGTGGCGCAGCTTGGTGTCGAGGATGTAATCGGTCTGCACTTCGGACAGCTTGAAGCGCTTCATCAGCGCGGGCTTGGGTTCGTCCTCGGTGCGGATGATGCGGATCACCTCGTCGAGGTTGAGGTACGCGACCAGCAGGCCGAGCAGCAGGTGCATGCGGTCGGCAACCTGCTTCAGGCGATGCTCGAGGCGGCGCTTGACCGTCGCCTGCCGGTACTCGAGCCACTCGAGCAGGATCTCCTTGAGGTTCATCACCTTCGGGCGATGCTCGAGGTTGATGACGTTGAGGTTCACGCGGTAGCTCTTCTCGAGCTCGGTGGTCGCGAACAGGTGCGCCATCAGCGGCTCGAGGTCGACGCGGTTGCTGCGCGGAACGATGACCAGGCGCGTCGGGTTCTCGTGGTCGGATTCGTCGCGCAGGTCGGCCACCAGCGGCAGCTTCTTGTCGCGCATCTGCTGCGCGATCTGCTCGAGGATCTTGGCTGGCGAGGCCTGGTGCGGCAGCGCCGTCACGATGATCACCGGGCCGTCCTCGCCCTTTTCCTTCTCCCAGACCGCGCGCGCGCGGATTTGGCCGTTGCCGGTCTCGTAAACCTGGCGGATTTCCTCCGGGCTGCTGACGATCTGGCAGCCGGACGGATAATCCGGTCCCGGCAGCATGTCGAGCAGCGTGCCGAGCCGCGCGTCCGGCGTCTTCAGCAGGTGGATGCAGCACTTCGCCAGCTCGCGCAGGTTGTGCGGCGGGATGTCGGTCGCCATGCCGACGGCGATGCCGGTGGTGCCGTTGACCAGCACGTTGGGCAGGCGCGCGGGCAACAGCTTGGGTTCCTTGTTGGTGCCGTCGTAGGTCGGCACCCAGTCCGCCGTGCCCTGCTCCAGCTCGTCGAGCAGCGTCTCGGCGTAGGGCGTGAGCTTGGCCTCGGTGTAGCGCATCGCGGCGAACGACTTCGGGTCATCGGGTGCGCCCCAGTTGCCCTGGCCCTCGATCAGCGGATAGCGATAGGTGAACGGCTGGGCCATCGTCACCATGGCCTCGTAGCAGGCGACGTCGCCGTGCGGGTGGTACTTGCCGAGCACGTCGCCGACGGTGCGCGCCGACTTCTTCGGTTTGCTCAGCGCCGACAGCCCGAGCTCGGACATGGCGTAGACGATGCGGCGCTGCACCGGCTTGAGGCCGTCGGCCAGCGCCGGCAGCGCGCGGTCGAGCACCACATACATGGAGTAGTCGAGGTAGGCCTTCTCCGCGAAAGACTTGAGTGGAAGGTGTTCGCCTTCGTCGAGTGCTTTGCCCATGTTCGATGTTCCTTAGCCGGATTCCGGCAGGAAACCGGTATCCATCCAGTAGCGGCGTGGCTGCGCCGGATCGACCCGCACGTCGACATGCGTGCGGTCCTTGAGATACAGCGACGGATTGAGCCAGGTCGGCTGACTGGTGAAGCGATAGACCTTGCCGTCGCGCGGGTTCTGCCACTGGGCGACGATGACGTACGGCGAGCGGCCATTGACCTTGATGCGGGTGTCCTTCTCCACGCCAACGAGATTGGCCTTCACTGGCGCGCCCTGCGCGCGCGCCCACTGCGCATCGCCGACACCCCGGCGCCATTTATAGAGCGACGGCAGGCCGATGCCGCCGAAGATCACGAAGAAGCCGAGCCCGAACAGGATGCCGAAACCGCTCTCGGTCCAGTGGTCAATGCGCGCGTCGCGTGGGTCGCGTGCCGGCACCAGCAGTTCGACCTGCTCGCCGACGTCGAACACCGGCGAGGAATTGCCGACGACACCGATGGTGCGATAGCGCTCGCCCGCGAAGACGTACTCGACGACCGGTCGGTAGCTGCAGCCCTTGCGGCACTGCTTCTGTTGCTCGACCACGGTGCCGACAACGTGCTCACGGCTGGCGCGGTCGCTGGAGAGGTCGAGGTACAGCGCCCCCGCAACCGCCAGGCTGATCAGGCCGATGGCAGAGAAGAGGATGCCGATGAGTCCACCGGCGCCGAGTCGCACTAGCATCATCATATTTCCGCCTTGTCGCCCTTTTCTTCGAGCCATTGGCGCCGGTCGCCGGCGCGCTTCTTGGCGAGAAGCATGTCCATCAACTTGTCGGTGCCCTTGCCGTCATCGAGCGTTAGGCGCACCAGCCGTCGCGTGTCCGGCGCCATGGTGGTCTCGCGCAATTGCATCGGGTTCATCTCGCCAAGGCCCTTGAAGCGTGTGACGCTCACCTGCCCTTTCAGTTTCTCGGCCTTGATGCGGTCGAGCACGCCTTCGCGCTCCTTGTCGTCGAGCGCATAGAACACCTGCTTGCCGCAGTCGATGCGGAACAAGGGCGGCATCGCGACGAACACGTGGCCAGCCTCGACCAGCGGCCGGAAATGCTTGACGAACAGCGCGGCCAGCAAGGTCGCGATGTGCAGGCCGTCGTGGTCGGCGTCGGTCAGGATGCAGACCTTGCCGTAGCGCAGGCCTTCGGCGGTCGGCGCGCCCGCGTCGACGCCGATCGCGACCGAGATGTTGTGGATTTCCTCGGACGCCACCGCCTCGGCCGCGTCGACTTCCCAGGTGTTCAGGATCTTGCCGCGCAGCGGCATGATCGCCTGGAAGTTGCGGTCGCGCGCCTGCTTGGCCGAGCCGCCGGCCGAGTCGCCCTCGACCAAAAACAGCTCGGTGCGAGCCGAATCGTCGCTGACGCAATCGGCAAGCTTGCCCGGCAGCGCGGGACCGCTCGTGATCTTCTTGCGCTCGACCAGCTTGGCGCTCTTGAGGCGCTTGGTCGCGTTGGCAATGACGTATTGCGCAACCTGCTCGCCCGACTCGGGATGCTGGTTGAGCCACAGGCCAAAGGCGTCGTGCACCACGCCCTGAACGAACGTCGCGGTCTCGCGCGAGGCGAGTCGCTCCTTGGTCTGGCCGGCGAACTGCGGATCCTGCATCTTGACCGAGAGCACGTGCGCGCAGTTCTGCCACGCATCCTCGGGCGCGAGCTTCATGCCACGCGGCAGCAGGTTGCGGAATTCGCAGAACTCGCGGATCGCCTCGGTCAGCCCGGTGCGCAGGCCGTTGACGTGCGTGCCGCCATGAATGGTCGGGATCAGGTTGACGTACGACTCGCTGATGACGTTGTCGCCCTCGGGCGCCCAGATCAGCGCCCACTCGGCGGTCTCGCGGTCACTCTCGAACTTGCCGGTGAACGGCTCGGGCGGCAGCAGTTGCTTTTCGCCCTTCAGGCCCTCCATCAAATACTCGACTAGGCCGTTCTCGTATTCCCAGCTGACTTTTTCCTTGGTCGCCTCATCCTCGAGCGTGACCTTCAGGCCCGGGCAGAGCACGGCCTTGGCGCGCAGCACCTGCTTGAGATGGCCGAGGTGGAACTTGTCGCTATCGAAATATTTGGGGTCGGGCCAGAAGCGCACCGTCGTGCCGCTGCGGCTTTTCGGCGCATCGCCGACCTTCTTCAGTGGTCCCGTGCGATCGCCGCCCTTGAAAGACATGGCGTAGGTCGATGCATCCCGCTGCACCGTGACCTCGAGCTTGTTCGACAGCGCATTGACCACGGACACGCCCACGCCATGCAGGCCGCCGGAGAACTTGTAGGTCTTGTCGCTGAACTTGGCGCCCGAGTGCAGGCGCGTGAGGATCAGCTCGACGCCGGTGACCTTGTGCTCTGGATGCACGTCGACCGGCATGCCGCGGCCGTCGTCGTGCACCTGCAAGGATCCGTCCGCGAAGACGATGACGTCGACCTGGCGCGCGTGGCCGGCAAGCGCCTCGTCGACCGCGTTGTCGACGACTTCCTGCGCCAGATGGTTGGGCCGGCTGGTGTCGGTATACATGCCGGGCCGGCGGCGCACCGGGTCCAGGCCCGACAGGACTTCAATCTGCTCTGCGGAATATTTTGCCAAGGAAAAGGCCGGTGAAAGGCGGGAATTTTTGCGCGGCAAACGTAGCGGATAGGCCGGCGAAACACAATCTTCCTTACGTCGCTGCCGCGGCCGCCGCCCTCGCGCGTCGCCGACCGATGGCGACCACGACAACCGCCGGGAGATACATCAATCCGCCATAGAGCGCGCCGGGAATCGCCATCTGCGCCGCATCGAGCACCGACAGGGCGATGAGGATGGCGAGCGCGGCGTTCTGCACACCGACCTCCAGGCTCACGGTGATGACGTCGCGCGGCGGCAACCTAGCCAGGCGCCCGAGGACCCAGCCGCCGCCGATCGCCGCGCAGCACAGCGCGAGCGCCGCAGGGCCCGCCTGCAGCGCCGCCGCGCCCAGCGCGTCGCCCTGCGTGAAGACGATCCCGAGAATCAGCACCACGAGCATCAGCACCGCGAAGCGGCTGACCCAGGGTTGCACTGCGGCCGCGACGCGCGGCAGCCGGTCCCGCACGAGCATGCCGGCGACGATCGGCAGCAGCAGGATGCCGGCCAGGTGCTTGACGGTTTCCAGCACCGGCACGCGCACCGCGCGCTCCTCGCCCATGAAGGCCTCGCTGGCCAAGCCGACGAACAGTGGAATGCTGATGAACGTGACCAGCGCGCTGATTACCGACAGGCACACCGCGAGCGCGACGTTGCCGCGCGCAAGGAAGGTCATGGTGTTGGCGATGTTGCCGCTCGGGCAGGCCGCGACCAGCACCAGGCCCACGGCGAGCTCGGGCGGCAGGCGGAACAGCCAGGCGGTCACAAAACCCAGTGCCGGCAGCAACAGGTAATGTCCCGCGACGCCGACCAGCACGGACCGCGGAAATTCCGTGACGCGGCGAAAATCGGCCGCGGTGAGGTGCAGGCCGATGCCGCACATGATGATGCCGATGGCGATCGGCAACCCGACACTGATCAAGAAACCTGGTTGCACTCGTCGTCGCTCCGCGGTTGATTAAGCTTAGGGGCTCTGCGCGCAGCTTTCCTGCGGCGTTTAAACTAGCCGCCCTTCGTGCCCGCGCATCGGCCATGGCTTCCTCCCCCGAATCACCCAAATCACCGGAATCAGACAGCGGCGTCGCGCGCTTCGAGGCGGCGCTGGCCGAGCTCGAGCAAATCGTCGGCAAGCTGGAACGCGGCGAGCTTAAGCTCGAGGAATCGCTCAAGTTGTTCGAGCGCGGGGTTGTCCTGACCAAGGCGTGCCGCGAATCGCTGGACAGCGCCGAGCTCAAGGTCCAGCAGCTGCTCGGTGACGGGCCCGCGAGCTCGTGAACTCGTGAGCTTTGCCGAGCGCGTCCCGGGCTATCACGAGCGCCTGGCGCGCACGCTCGATCACTGGCTTCCTCCTGCAAGCCAATACCCGGCGCGCCTGCACGAGTCCATGCGCTACGCGGCCGACGGCGGCAAACGCTTGCGACCCCTGCTGATCTATGCGACAGGCGAAGTGCTCGACGTGGCGCCGCGCGCACTCGACCCTGCCGCCGTAGCGGTCGAGTTGATCCACGCGTATTCGCTGGCGCACGACGACCTGCCCGCCATGGACGATGACGACCTGCGCCGCGGCCGGCCGACGCTGCACAAGCAGTTCGACGAGGCCACGGCCATCCTTGCCGGTGACGCAATGCAGGCGCTCGCCTTCTACGCGCTGACCCACGACCTGGAAGCCGGGCTCGACCCGCTGCAACGGCTGCGCATGATCGAACTGCTCGCCCACGCATCTGGCAGCCGCGGCATGGCCGGCGGCCAGGCCATCGACCTCCAGGCCACCGGCCAGACGCTGACGGTGGCCGAACTCGAGGCGATGCACATCCACAAGACCGGCGCGCTGATCCGCGCGAGCGTGCTGATGGCGTGCTACGCGAGCGCCCCGCTCGATGCATCGCGGCTGGAGTCGCTCGACCGGTACGGCAAGGCGCTGGGGCTGGCTTTCCAGATCCAGGACGACATCCTCGACATCGAGGGCGACGCCGGCGAGACCGGCAAGAACATCGGCAAGGATCACAGCCGCAACAAGCCGACTTACCCGTCGGTGATGGGTATGCCGGCGGCGAAGGCTCGCGCTGCGGAGCTGTTTGAACGCGCGCGTGGGGCCCTGGAGCCTTTCGGAACGCAGGCCGAACCGCTGCTGTGGCTCGCGGAGCACGTCGAGGGGCGACGCCGCTAAAAAAAGGCCGCCCCCGGGGGCGGCCTACACGGTGGTCTTATCGGGAAGAATGTAGCACATGTGCCGTGGCCTGTTCCGGCTCGCTCCGCGACCCTGCGCGAATGCGCCGGGACAGAGCGGAAGTAGCCATAGCGTTTGGCAATGCACTGCGGGCAGCGCGTCTCGACGCGGGACTGTCTCAGGAAGAGTTGGCGCATCGCGCCAACGTCGACCGGACTTTCGTCTCGCGCGCCGAGCGCGGCGAGCGGCAGCCCGCCTTGGCCACCGTGTTGCTCATCGCGCGGGCCTTGGGCCTGCAGCCCGGCAGGCTGGTCAACACGACCGAGACGCTGATTGCCGAGGCCCGTACCACCTATAGGGTGCGACGCAAATCGTAGGGATCGGGAGGCCTTCCGCGGAGCTTTGCCTTGCGACCGGCTACCCGAGGATAATGCCCGCCCCATGACCGACATCCCCGGCTACGCCCTGCTTGGTCGCGTCCGCGCGCCGGCCGAGTTGCGTCAACTGGACGCCGCCGAGTTGCCAGCCCTGGCCGTGGAGATGCGCCGGTATCTCATCGAGACGCTGGGACGCATCGGCGGCCACTTCGCCGCCAACCTCGGCACGGTCGAGCTGTCGATCGCGCTGCACCGCGCACTCGACACGCCGAACGACCGCCTGGTCTGGGATGTCGGCCACCAGGCCTACCCGCACAAGATGCTGACTGGCCGGCGCGCCGGACTCGAGACCATCCGCAAGCTCGGCGGCCTGGCGCCGTTCTGCCTGCGCAGCGAGAGCGAGTACGACGCCTTCGGCGCCGGGCATTCTTCCACCGCGATCTCGGCGGCCGCCGGCATGGCTGCGGCGTTCAAGTTGGCCAACGATCCGCGCCGCGTGGTCGCCGTGATCGGCGATGGCGGCATGACTGCCGGCATGGCGTTCGAGGCGCTGAACCACGTCGGCCACCTCGGGCTCGACATGATGGTGATCCTCAACGACAACGACATGTCCATTTCCGAGAACGTCGGCGCCATGCGTGACCACTCGGCGCGGCTGATGAAGAAGCTGGGCCTCACCACTCCGCACAGTGCCCGGCCGCCGACCGACGAAGGCCACAACGAAGCGCACCTCGACCGCCCCGGCGCCCTGTTCGAGACGCTGGGCTTCACCTATCACGGCCCGATCGACGGCCACGATTTGCCGGCGCTGATGGCGCTCCTCGACAAGCTCAAGGATGCGCGCGGCCCGCAACTGCTGCACGTCATCACCTACAAGGGCAAGGGCTTCGACCCGGCGGAAGCCGACCCGATCACCTATCACGGCGTAACCCAATTCGACCCGGTTACGGGCGCGTTTCCGGTCAAAAAGGTAGCGCCGCGACCGAGCTACACGCAGGTGTTCGGCGACTGGCTATGCGACGCCGCCGAGAAGAATCCGAAGCTCGTTGCGATCACGCCGGCCATGCGCGAGGGCTCGGGGCTGGTCGAATTCGCGCAGCGCTTTCCCACGCGCTACTTCGACGTGGGCATCGCCGAGCAGCATGCGGTGACGCTCGCCGCCGGCATGGCGTGCGAAGGCCTCAAGCCGGTGGTGGCGATCTATTCCACGTTCCTGCAACGCGCCTACGACCAGTTGATCCACGACGTCGCCATCCAGAACCTGCCGGTGCTGTTCGCGCTGGACCGTGGCGGCCTGGTCGGCGCCGACGGCGCGACGCACCACGGCGCGTTCGACTTCTCGTTCCTGCGCAGCGTTCCCAACCTGGTGGTCATGGCGCCGAGCGACGAACTCGAGTGCCGTCGCATGCTGTCGACCGGCCTTTCACTGAGCCAGCCCAGCGCGATTCGTTATCCGCGCGGGAGCGGCGCGGGCGTCGAGGTCAAGCGCGACCTCGACACGCTGGTCGTCGGCAAGGCGCGCATCGTGCGCGAGGCGCACGGCCGTCGGCGGCCACGCGTCGCCATCCTTGCGTTCGGCGCGATGGTGCAGCCGGCGCTGGAAGCCGCGGAGATCCTCGACGCGGTGGTGGTCGACATGCGCTTCGTGCGGCCGCTCGACACCGAGATGATCCTCGAGATGGCCAACGAGACCGACCTCGTCGTCACGGTCGAGGACAACGCCCGCCTCGGCGGCGCCGGCAGCGCGGTCAACGAGGTGCTGGTCGCGCAGCACCAGGCGGTGCCGGTGCTGAACCTCGGCCTGCCCGACCACTTCATCGAGCACGGCACGCGCGAGGAATTGCTGGCGCAGTGCGGCCTCGACGCTCCCGGCATCCTGCGCTCGATCCAGAAGCGGCTGCGCTCGCGTGACCTCGACGAGGAAACGCTGGCGAAGAAAAAGGCCTCCTAGCCCGCGAACAGCAGCCTTTCGCCCCGGTAGAGTTTCACCACCAGCAACGTCACCAGCATCGCTGCGACCGTGGTTGCGCCCGCCGCGGCCAGTGCCAGCGCCGGCTCCACGGCTTCGCCGCGCAGCAGCCGGTCGATCAGCACGGTCTGGCTCCAGAAAGGGATCGCCATGTCGAGCAGCGCCGGCTTGACCGGGTTGAACAGCACGATGAAGCACGGAACCATCGGCACGAACATCAGGAATTGGACGTAGGTCTGGGCCTCGCGGAAAGTGCGGCTGAACGCCGCGACCAGCGTCTGCGCGGCCGAGGCCAGCATCACCACCGGCAGCAGCAGCGCCGCCAGCGCGAGCCAGCGATGCCACGGCACGCCGATGTGCAGGCCGATCGCTTCGAGCGGCGCGTACTTGGCGGCCGCCAGCAGGCACAGCGCAAAAGCGACAATGCCGATCAGCGTCGCGGCGAGCGAGAACGCAATGGTCGCGCCGAGCTTGCCCAGCACCACCGCGAGCCGCGACACCGGGTTCGCCAGCAGCGGCTCAAGCGACTGGCGCTCACGCTCGCCCGCCGTGGTATCGACGGCGAGGTAGAAGCCGCCGAGGAACGCCGAGAACATCAGAACGAATGGCAGGAACGAGGCGATCACCGCGCCGCCGATGCCGCCCTCGGAGACGTCGCGCTCGACCACCTGCACCGGCCGCATGACGCCTGGCTCCACGCCGCGCGCGATCAGGCGCAGGTTGCCGACGGTGCGGCTGTAGCCCTCGAGCAGCGAGCGCACGCGGCGATGGCGCGACTCCGAGCGCCGCCGCGAGGCGTCGTAAACCAGCTCGACGACCGCCGGCTCGCCCTGCTGCCACTGCTCAGGGAACGTCGAGCTGACGATCATCACAGCATCCTCGACCTGGTCGCGGACGGCCCGCGTGGCATCTTCCGGGGCTTCGCGAATCTCGGCACCTTCGCGGCGCAGGTACGCCACGAGGTTCGGCGCGTACTCGGCGCCGAATACGGCGATGCTCGGCGGGTCCTCCCACACATCCCGGGCCTGCTTGGCGACGACCATCATCTGGCCGAGGAACATCACTGGCATCAGCAGCGGGCCCCAGACCAGCGCGTTGGTGACCGAGCGGCGGTCACGCAGGTTCTCGCGGCACTCCTTGATAAAGATCGCGACCAGGCCCTTCATGCCGCAAGTCCCTCGGCGGTGCCGATGACCTTGACGAAGGCGTCCTCGAGCTGGGCCTCACCGGTGGACGCGCGCAGCTCCTGTGGGGTGCCCGCCGCGACGACGCGGCCGTGCGCGATCACCACGATGTGATCACACAACGCGGCGACCTCTTGCATGATGTGGCTCGAAAACACGACGCACTTACCTTCCGCGCGCAGGCCGCGCATCAGTTCGCGCATCGCGCGAGTCGCCAGCACGTCGAGGCCGTTGCCGGGTTCGTCGAGCAGCACGTTCTGCGGGTCGTGCACCAGCGCGCGGGCCAGCGCGGTCTTGACGCGCTGGCCCTGCGAAAAACCATCGGCCCAGCGATTCTCGATGTCGCGCATGTCGAGCTGGTCGAGCAGCAGGTCGGTGCGCTGGCGCAGGCGGCCGGCGTCGAGTCCCTGCAGGCGGCCGAAATACTCGATGTTCTCGCGCGCGGTGAGCCGCTTGTACAGGCCGCGCGTGTCGGGCAGCACACCCATGCGCCGGCGCACGCCGGCCGGGTCGAACGCGGCGTCGATGCCGTCGACCTTGACCACGCCGCCGGCGGGCTTGAGCAGCGTGTAAAGCATGCGCAGGGTCGTGGTCTTGCCGGCGCCATTGGGCCCGAGCAGACCGGTGATGCGGCCGTCCTCGGCGGTGAACGACACGTCCCTTACCGCGTGCACCGCGCCGAAGGATTTCTTCAGCCCGCTGGCTTCGATCATGGCGGCGGACCCTGGAAGCTGGTGAATGCCGGCATCGCGGCCAGCGGATCGAGGCAGGACGGATCGAGCGCCGCGGCATCCGCCGCGTCGATGAACTGGCGCACCAGGCGCGGCACGCAGCCGCGGATGATCGCGCTGTGGCCCTGCCCCTTCAGCACCAGCGCGCGCGAGCGCGGGAGCGTGCGCGCAACCTGCTCGGCGTAGCGCGGCGGCGTCACCGGATCGAGCTCGCCCGACAGCAGCAGCACGGGCGCATCGGCGCTCACCGGCAGCTTGAAGTCGGCCGGCAGCGTGCCGCGCGGCCACACGGCGCACTGTTCGCGGGTCAGCTCACCGAGTTGCGCGCCGAGCAGGCGCCCTTGTTCGTTCGGGTTCGGACGGAGGAACGGCGCATCCTCGGTGCAGATCACCGACAGCTCCATGCCGTGGGCGAGCGAGTCGCCGAGCCGCTTGTAGATCAGCTCGGCCTGCCCGACCAGCGGACCGGCGCGTCCTTGCGCGGCCTCGTCGAGCAGCAGCGGCAACAGCGCGGCGGTTTCCGGCTGGTAGGCGTAGAGGCGCACGACGCCGGCGAGCAGCTCCAGCGTCAGCGGCTGGCGCAACGGGACATGCGTGCGCGGATCCTGCAGCGTTGCCGCGACCGGGCGCAGCGCAAGCTGCGCGCGCAGCTTGTCGAGGGTCCGGGCCGGGTCGCCGAAGCGCTGGGCGCAATCAGGCGCCGCACGACACGCGGCGAAGATTCGCGCCAGCGCGTCGTCGAGGTTGGCAGCGTGGTCGCCCGGCAGCGCCAGCTCCGGCGGCACCACCGCGTCGAGTACTGCGCTCCGCACCGCGTGCGGATGCCGGCGCAGGTATTCGAGGGCCACCCGCGTGCCGTACGAAACGCCCAACAGGTTCAGCCGCGGCCCGCCCATGGACTGGCGCACCGTCTCGAGGTCACGCACCGCGTCGGTTGTCGTGTACCAGCGCGGGTCGCTGTGCTTGCGCGCGGCGTCCAGGCAGCGCTGCGCTTGCGCGCGCAACGCGGCAGGCGCGGTGGTCGCAGGATCGCTCCAGTCGGGCAGCGCGCACTTGAGCGGATTCGACTTGCCGGTGCCGCGCTGGTCGATCAGCAGGATGTGGCGGTTCTTGCGCAGGGTTTCGAATGCCGGCGCAACGTCCGGGAACGCCTCGGTCGCCGCCTGTCCCGGGCCACCGGCGAGCATCACCACGATGTCGTGCTCCGGGCGCGGCGCTCGCGCCGGGATCAGTGCGAGCTGCAGCGTGATGCTGCGGCCCCCGGCATCAGGATTTTCCGGCACGTCGAAGCGCGCGCACTCGGCCTTGACCAGTGCGCTGCCGGTGCCGGACAGCTCGCAAGGCGTGAACGAGATGGAGCCCAGCGTGCGCGCATTGGCGGGCCCGGCAAGCGCCAGCAGCGACAACGACAGCGTGACCAGGGAGCGCATGCAAAGCATCAGCAACGCAACTTGCCGAAATTCTGCGCGTAGCGCGGCGGCCGCGACTCGAAGCGCTCGAGCGACCAGCCCGCAGTCGAGCGCGCCGCTTCCAGCGCATCCTCGCGCGCATCGGCAAGCTCGTGGAAGAAATCCAGTTGGGTTCGCGCCTCGATGGCGTCGACGCTGACGAGGAACTTCGACAGCGGTTCCGTGCCGCACACGGCCTGCGGCACGACGAATGCCAGCGCGTGCGCAGCCTCACCGCGCTCGTCGACCCAGATGCGGAAGAATGCCTCGGGCACGGCGACCCCGGCCTTGGTGCGCTCGGGCCGGGCGCCGAATAGCGGCCCGGTCACGACCCACAGCTGGACGGCGCGCGGCGCGACCACGTCGGCCTCCGCTTCCTCGAGCCGCTGCCACACCAGCTGGTTGAGCTCGCGGGTCTGCGGCGCGATGTTGGTCATCAGGAACGTCGCCTGCTGCGCGGCCGGGCCATAAAGCTTGCCGATGATGTAGTTCGGCGCGAGGTGGCCACGCGTGTAGTGGGTGCCCTGGTAGTCCCTATAGGTCACCGCATCGGAGATGCGCTTGTCGGCCTCGAATCGCGGTCGCGGCGGCAGCCGTCCGGTGCCCTTGGTGCTCGTTGCGCGATAAGCGACCCACAGCGCCTGGCGTCGCTCGGCCGAGTAGCCCACCTTGAAGCCAGGATTGGCGAGCACCTGCACGCGCTCGCCGATGGCGGCGCGCGGCTCACCGGCCCAGGTTTCGCCGTCGGCGAGCACCGCGGGCGCGACGAGCAGCAGCGCGAGCGCAAGGTATCGCATCAACGGCTCGCCGGCTCGAACCACTTGAGGCGCTCACGCAGCCGGACGACCTCGCCGACGATGAGCAGGCTCGCGCCGGAAACACCCGCCGCCTCGACCTTGCCAGCCAGGTCGTCCAGCGTGCCGGTGATGACGCGCTGTTGCGGCGAAGTGCCCTCCTCGACCAGCGCCGCGGGCCAGTCGCGCGGCAGGCCGTGCTCGTGCAGCGACTGGCACAGCGTTCGCAGCGCGCCACGCCCCATGTAGAACACGACGGTCTGGCCCTTGCGCGCGAGCGCGGCCCAGTCGAGGGCAAGCTGCCCGTCCTGACGCGCATGTCCGGTCACGAACATCACGGTCTGCGCATAGTCCCGGTGCGTCAGCGGGATGCCGGCGTACGCCGCGCAGCCATTGGCCGCAGTGATGCCTGGCACGACCTGGAACGCAATGCCCTCGCCGCTCAGCGTCTCGATCTCCTCGCCGCCACGGCCGAAGATAAATGGATCGCCGCCCTTGAGGCGCAGCACGCGCTTGCCCTGCCTGGCCAGCGTCACCAGCAGCGCGTTGATGTCCTGCTGCGACATCTCGTGCTGTTTCGGGCCCTTGCCGACGAAGACGCGCTCGGCGTCGCGCCGCACCAGGTCGAGGATCGGCGCCGACACCAGGCGGTCATGCAGCACCACGTCGGCCTGCTGCATCAGGCGCAATGCGCGGAACGTCAGCAGGTCCGGATCGCCCGGCCCCGCGCCGACCAGGTACACCTCGCCAGTCGCCGATGCCCCACCGGTAGCAGCCGCCAGTGCATCCTCGGCACCGACGCGGTCGCCGGCCAGTGCGCGCTCGGCGCCGGCACCCTCGAGGAAGCGTTCCATGACCACGCGGCGCCGCTCAACCGGCAGGCGCTTCAGCGAGCCGCGCACCGTCCGCAGGAAGGCAGCGATGCGGCCGTAACCCGCCGGCAGCAAGGCCTCGAGGCGTTCACGGAGCTGGCGCGCCAGCACCGGCGCGGCCCCGCCGGTGGAGATCGCGACGAGCACCGGCGAGCGGTCGACGACCGACGGCATGATCCAGCTGCCGGCCGACGGGTCATCGACGACATTGATCGGCACATTGCGCTCGCGCGCCGCACGCGCGACGCGCAGGTTCAGCGCGGCGTCGTCGGTCGCGGCGATCGCCAGCGCGCAGCCGATGAGCAGGTCTTCGTGGAAATCGCTGGCCGCGGCCTCGAGTCCCAGCTGGATTAGCTCGGGGTGGAGGTCCGGCGTGACGATGTCGATCTGCACGCCGGCGCGGCGCAGCAGGCGGATCTTGCGCAGCGCGACTTCGCCGCCGCCCACGACCAATACCCGTTCGCCCGCGAGCTTCAGGAAGACCGGGAAATACGGCCAGTCGTGTTCGTGCGATTCCGCCAAGGCTGGGGAGTGCGTTTGAAAGGGGCGCTGAGCATACCGCTCCCGGCGACAAGCGTATGATTCGGCGCCTCGCTAAGCACTGATCGGAATAAGGGGGGCGGGAATGAAACTGCGCCAGTTGCACTACATCCATGAGGTCGCGCGACGCGGTCTCAACGTCACGGCCGCCGCCGAGGCGTTGCACACCTCGCAACCCGGCGTGTCGAAGCAGATTCGCATGCTCGAGGATGAGCTCGGGGTCGACGTGTTCCGCCGCAACGGCAAGCACCTCGAGGAAGTCACCCCGGCGGGCAAGCGCATCCTCGAGTACACCGAGCGCTTGCTGCAGGAGGCGGGCAACATCCGCAATATCGCCAGCGAGTATCGCCAGGCGGACCGCGGCGAACTGACCATCGCCACCACCCACACGCAGGCGCGCTATGCGCTGCCGCCGGTGATCCGCGCGTTCCGCGACCGCTACCCCAAGGTGCGATTCCACCTGCACCAGGGGTCGCCGCCGCAGATCGCCCGGATTGCCGCGACCGGCGAATGTGACTTCGCCATCGCTACCGAGGCGATGGAGCACTTCAACGAACTGGTCATGCTCCCCTGCTACCACTGGAACCGCGCGGTGCTGGTGCGCCCCGACCACCCGCTGGCGCAGAAGAAAGGCAAGCTGACGCTGAAGGACGTCGCCGAACACCCGATCATCACCTACACCTTCGGATTTACCGGGCGCTCCAAGCTCGACCAGGCCTTCGCAGCGCACGGGCTCAAGCCCGACGTCGTGCTGACCGCGGTCGATGCCGACGTCATCAAGACCTACGTGCGACTCGGCCTCGGCTTGGGGATCGTCGCGCACATGGCGTACGACCCGAAACTCGACAAGGACTTGGTGCGGCTCGAGGCGGCGCAGTTGTTCGCGCCCAGCACCACCCACATCGGCTTCCGGCGCGGGATGTTCCTGCGTGGCTACATGTACGACTTCATGGCGCTGTTCGCACCGCACCTGACGCGCGACAAGGTCGATCGCATCGCCAGCGAGTCCGACGCCGCGGCGCGAGCAAGGCTCGCACAATTTCTGAGCGACAAGCTGCGGACGCTGTAATGCCGGATCGTTCTTTTGATAGGGCAGCCGGGTGCTGCTGCCTGAATATGCGGCCTGCTAGAATTTGTCGCGCTGCAGCAATTCCCTAGGCGATCGGCGTCATGTACCAGTACGACAACTACGACAAGCAGCTCGTGAAGGAGCGCGTCGATGCGTTCCGCGACCAGGTGCGCCGCCACCTCGCCGGTGAGCTGCCGGCCGACGAGTTCCGCGCGCTGCGCCTGCGCAACGGGCTGTACATGCAGCGATTCGCGCACATGCTGCGCATCAGCATCCCGTACGGGTTGTTGTCGTCCAAGCAACTGCGGATGCTCGCGCACATCGCCCGCACCTGGGACAAGGACTACGGGCACTTCACCACGCGCCAGAACATCCAGTACAACTGGCCCGAGCTTGCGGACGTGCCCGACATCCTCGAGGCGCTGGCGACGGTCGAGATGCACGGCATCCAGACTTCCGGCAACTGCGTGCGCAACATCACCACCGACCACCTCGCCGGCGTCGCGCAGGACGAGCTGGTCGATCCGCGCCCCTACTGCGAGATCACGCGGCAATGGGGCTCGTTCCACCCCGAGTTCAACTTCCTGCCGCGCAAGTTCAAGATCGCGTTCTCGGCGACGACGCACGAACGCGCGGCGCTGCTGACCCACGACATCGGCGTGCGCATCGTCAGGAACGCTGCCGGCGAGATCGGCTACACGGTGTTCGTCGGGGGCGGCCTCGGGCGCACGCCGATCATCGGCCAGAAGGTGCGCGAGTTCCTGCCCGAGCTGGACCTGCTGTCTTATCTCGAGGCGGTCTTGCGCGTGTACAACCGACTCGGCCGCCGCGACAACATCCACAAGGCGCGCATCAAGATCCTGGTCAAGGAAATGGGCGTTGCGAAGTTCACCGAGGCGGTCGAGGCCGAGTGGGCGCTGATCAGGGACAACCCATCCCTCAAATTGCGGCGCGACGATCTCGAGCACTTCCGCAAGTTCTTCCAGCCGCACGCCTACGACGCCTCGGCCGCGCGTGACGCGAGCTTCGAGGCCAAGTGCAGCTCCGACAAGGCCTTCGCGGCCTGGGTCGAGCACAACACCTGGCCGCACCGCGTGCCCGGCTACCGTGCCGCTTTCGTATCGCTAAAGCCGCGCGGCGGAACGCCCGGTGACTGTTCGAGTGCGCAGATGGACGCGCTCGCCGAACTCGCCGACAAGCACTCTTTCGGCGAAATCCGCACGACGCACGACCAGAACCTGCTGCTCGGCGACGTCAAGGTCGCGGACCTCTACCCGCTCTGGCAGGCGCTGCAGCCGCTGGGCCTGGCCACGCCGAACATCGGCACGCTGACCGACCTGATCTGCTGTCCGGGGCTCGATTTCTGCTCGCTGGCCAACGCCGGTTCGATCGGCATCGCGCAGGAATTGTCCGAGCGTTACGCCGACCTCGACTACCTTTACGACCTCGGCGAGATCCGCATCAAGATGAGCGGCTGCATGAATGGCTGCGGCCACCACAGCGTCGGCCACATCGGCGTGCTCGGAGTCGACAAGGAAGGCGAGGAGTGGTACCAGATCACGCTCGGTGGCAGTGCCAGCGACGATGCCACGCTCGGTGACCGCATCGGGCCGTCGATCGCGCGCAACGACGTGGTAGGGGCCATCGTCAAGCTGGTCGAGACCTTCGTCGAGAACCGACAGGGCGAGGAGCTGTTCGTCGACACCTACCGCCGCATCGGCATCGCGCCCTTCAAGGCCAGGGTTTACGGCGCCAGGAAAGATGCGGTGGCCGCCTGATGGGCAAGCAGATCATCCGCGATCGACGCATCGTGATGGACGACTGGAGCCACGTCGAAGACGAAGCGGCGTTGCCTTCGTCGGGAAAGATCATCGTCTCGCACACGCGCTGGCAAGCCGACAAGGCCACGCTGGCGAAGCGCGGGGATGTCGGCATCAGCATCCCGCCTACGCTCGACGTCGCCACCCTGGCACCGGACCTGCCGTCACTCGCGCTGATCGCCCTGCCCTTCAACTTCATCCAGCCCAAGCCCGAAGGCGGTCGCACGTTCGACGGTCGCAGCTATTCGCAGGCGCGCCTGCTGCGCGAGCGATTTGGCTATAAAGGCGAGATCCGCGCCATCGGCGATATCTTCCGTGACTCGATGCACTACGCCTGGCGCTGCGGCGTGAACGCTTTCGAGCTGGCCGCCGGCCGTGACCTCGACGATGCGCTCAAGGGCTTCGACGATTTCAGCACCCACTACCAGGCCGCTGCCGACGACCCGACGCCGATTTTTCGGCGGCGTAAGGCCTGAACAGGGCTTACTGTGGCTTCTGTGGGAGGGCCCCTGGGCCCACAAAAGATACCGCCGTCCCGACACTGATCAACCGATGCGCTTCAGCCCATCCAGGTAAGGCTGCAACGCGGCCGGCACCGCAATCAGGCCAGAGGTGTCCTGGAAATTCTCGATGATCGCGACCAGCGTGCGGCCCACGGCGAGGCCCGAGCCGTTGAGCGTGTGCAGCGTCTCGGGCTTGTCAGTGGCGCTGCGGCGGTAACGCGCGAGCATGCGGCGCGCCTGGAAATCCTCGAAGTTGCTGCAGGAGGAAATCTCGCGATAGCGATCCTGCGACGGCATCCAGACTTCAAGGTCGTAGGTCTTGGCGGCAGAAAAGCCGATGTCGCCGGCGCACAGCGACACCACGCGGTACGGCAACTCGAGGCGCCGCAGCACGTTCTCCGCGTGGCGCGCCAACTCCTCGAGCGCATCGTGCGAGTGCTCCGGCGCGACCGCCTGCACGAGCTCGACTTTCTCGAACTGGTGCTGGCGGATCATGCCGCGGGTGTCCTTGCCGGCGGCGCCAGCCTCGGCGCGGAAGCACGGCGTGTGGCACACGAACTTCTTCGGCAGCTGCTCGAACGGCACGATCTCGTCGCGCAGCAGGTTGGTGACCGGCACCTCGGCGGTGGGAATCAGCCAGAGGTCCTGCTCGCCCTGCACGCGGAACTGGTCGCTCGCGAATTTCGGCAACTGGCCGGTGCCCTGCAGCGACGCCGAGTTGACCATGTACGGTACATAGACCTCTTCGTAGCCGTGCTCGCGCGTGTGCATGTCCAGCATCAGCTGGATCAGCGCCCGATGCAGGCGTGCCAGCTCGCGTCGCAGCACGACAAAGCGGGCGCCCGAGATCTTGGCGGCAGCGGCAAAATCCATCTGCTTCAGCGCCTCGCCGAGGTCGACGTGGTCCTTAACGCCGAGCGATGGCCGCGGCTTGCCCCAGCGACGCACTTCGACGTTCTGGGTCTCATCCTTGCCATCCGGCACGGAACCGTGCGGAATGTTGGGCACGCTGAGCAGGAAGTCGTCGAGCTCCCCCTGCAGCCGGGCCAGCGCCTCGGTATTGGCGTCCAGCCGCAGTTTGAGCTGTGAGTTTTCCTGCAACTGCTCCTTGATGTCCTCGCCTTTGCCCTTGGCGATGCCGATAGCCCTTGCGCGCTCGTTGCGATTCGCCTGCAGCTTCTCGGTCTCGGTCTGCAGCGTCTTGCGCCGAGACTCGAGGTCGAGGAATTTTTCAAGGTCGAAGGAGTAGCCGCGGCGCGCGAGTTGCTCGCGCACGCGTTCCGGCTCAAAGCGCAGTCGCTTCGGGTCGAGCATGGGGGTCGTTTATCGGGAAATCGGCGTCAGTATAAAGAGGTCAGGCGGCGGTAGCCGGGAACATTGGTCGTAGCAGGTCAAGGCGACCCCTCCCGGTTGCGGCGCCTCAGCTCGGCCAGTTTTTCGGCGATCTGGATCTCGAGGCCACGCGGCGCCGGCTGGTAGAACTCCGCGCCCGCCAGGGCATCGGGCAGGTACTGCTGTCCCGCGGCGTGGCCGGCAACCTCGTCATGGTCATAGCGATAGCCCTTGCCGTAGCCGAGGTCCTTCATCAGCCCGGTCGGCGCATTGCGGATGTGCAGCGGCACCTCGAGCGAGCCATGTTTCTCGACAACCTCACGCGCAGCGCCGAACGCCGCGTAGACCGCATTGCTTTTGGGCCCGACCGCGAGGAACACGATCGCCACTGCGATCGCGAGGTCGCCCTCGGGACTGCCGAGCCGCTCGTAGGAGTCCCAGGCGTCCAGGCACAGGCGCAGTGCGCGGGGGTCGGCCAGGCCGACGTCCTCGATGGCCATGCGCGTCACCCGGCGCGCCAGGTAGCGAGCGTCAGCGCCGCCATCGAGCATGCGCGCGTACCAGTACAGCGCCGCATCGGGATCCGAGCCGCGCACGGACTTGTGCAGGGCCGAGATCTGGTCGTAGAACGCATCGCCGGCCTTGTCGAAGCGGCGCAGCGACTTACCGAGCAGCTTCTCGAGCGTGCCGGCGTCGGCCTTGCCTTCGGCGCGCGCCAGCTCGACGGCCGTCTCGAGCAGGATCAGGGTGCGACGCGCATCGCCATCGGCGAGCCCGACGATGGCGTCGATCCAGTCGGCCGGCAGCTCTGCGCCGCCGAGGCCGCGCTCGCGATCGGCCAGCGCCCGCACCGCCAGCGCGCGCAGGTCATCCTCGGCCAGCGGCTTCAGCACGAACACGCGTAAGCGAGACAGCAGCGCCGAGTTCAGCTCGAACGACGGGTTCTCCGTGGTGGCGCCGACCAGCACCAGCGTGCCGTCCTCGACATGCGGCAGCAGTGCATCCTGCTGCGACTTGTTGAAGCGATGCACCTCGTCGATGAACAGCACGGTGCGCCGCGGAGCCTTGGCCTCGCGCAGCATGCGCGCGTGCGCCACCGCCTCGCGGATGTCCTTGACGCCGGCCATCACGGCGGACAGCTGGGCGAACTCCGCGTCGGACTGGCGCGCTACCAGACGTGCCAGCGTGGTCTTGCCGGTGCCGGGCGGGCCCCAGAACACCATGGACGGCACGCTGCCGCGCTCGAGCAGCTGGCGCAGCGGCGCGCCGGGTCCGACCAGGTGTTGCTGCCCGACCATCTCGTCGAGCGTGCGCGGGCGCATGCGGTCGGCGAGGGGGGCCGCCGCGTTCATTGGGCCGAAATCACTTCTGCACCCTTCGGGATCTGGAAGCGGAAGCGCGCGGGCTCGATCGGCGCATTGGTGCGCACGTCCAGAAACGTCACTTCACTGACGCCGCCCAGCGGGTCTTCGAAGCGCATGCGCTGGGGCACGGCATCCTTGAGCCAGATCTCGATCGAGCGGAAGTCGCCGTCGGACGACTTCGGCGTCAGCAGCATGCGTTGCGCGCCGTTGTCGGGGCCGAGGCTCTTCACCGTGAAGTGCTTGTTGAGCGCGACGCGATCGGTCAGCAGCTGCGCGGGCGTGCCCTGCAACGTCTCGCCGGCCGGACGCACCATGACCTGGGCGAGATCGGGGTCGTACTGCCACAGCGTCTTGCCATCGCAGACGATCTGCTGCTGGAACGGCTTTTCGTAAGCCCAGTGGAAGCGCCCGGGGCGCGCCAGCCACAGGTGGCCGGACGAAGCCTGCAGCACGATGCCCTTCTCGTCCTTCTGGACCTGCTCGAAGCGCGCGCTCAGCGTCTCGACCTTATGCACGAACTGCTGAAGTGGGTCAGCCGCAGGCGCGGCAGCCACCGGAAGAAACAAAAGAATCACGCAAAGGCGCAAAGAAACAGAAAGGCGCAAAGAAAATCCTTTCATTTTGGATTCCTTTGCGTCTTTCATTTACTTTGCGCCTTTGCGTGATTCTTGTATCTGTCTGCTCAGCGGTTCGGCGCCAGCACTTCGCGCACGCCGCCCGCCCCGCTCGGCCCGACCAGGCCCGAGGCTTCCATGCGCTCGACCATGCGCGCCGCGCGGTTGTAACCGATTTTCAGGCGCCGCTGCACCCACGACACCGAAGCCTTGCGCGATTCGATGACGACCTGCACCGCCTGGTCGTACAGCGGATCTTGCTCGGCGTCCGCGTCCGCCGAATCGGCGGTGGCTTCCGGCTCGCCGGCCAGCACGTCCTCGATGTACTCGGGCTCGCCAACCTGCTTCAGGTAGGCGACGACCTTGTGCACCTCGTGGTCGTCGACGAAGGCGCCGTGCACGCGCTGCACACTGCTGGCACCGATCGGGCGGTAAAGCATGTCGCCGTGTCCGAGCAAGGTCTCGGCACCCATCTGGTCGAGGATGGTGCGCGAGTCGATGCGCGAGGCCACCTGGAACGCGATGCGCGACGGGATGTTGGCCTTGATCAGGCCAGTGATGACGTCGACGCTCGGCCGCTGCGTGGCGACGATGAGGTGCACGCCCGCGGCGCGCGCCTTCTGCGCGAGCCGGGCGATAAGCTCCTCGACCTTCTTGCCGACGACCATCATCATGTCGGCGAGCTCGTCGATGACGATGACGATGTTGGTCATCGGCTTGAGGTCAGGCTGCTCGCTCGGTCCCGGCGCCGCGAGGCCGTCGGCCGTCACTGCCGGCGGCGCCCACAGCGGATCCTTGATCGGCTTGCCGGCAGCAACTGCCTCCTCGACCTTGCGATTGAGGCCGGCGAGGTTGCGCACGCCCAGCGCCGTCATCAGGCGGTAGCGGCGCTCCATTTCGGCCACGCACCAGCGCAGCGCGTTGGCCGCGTCCTTCATGTCGGTGACGACCGGCGTCAGCAGGTGCGGAATGTTTTCGTAGACGGACAGCTCGAGCATCTTCGGGTCGATGAAGATGAAGCGCACCTGGTCCTTGGTGGCCTTGTAAAGCATCGACAAAATCATCGCGTTGATGGCGACGCTCTTGCCCGAGCCCGTGGTGCCCGCCACCATCAAGTGCGGCATCTTGGCGAGGTCCAGCGTCACGGGCTGGCCAGCGATGTCCTTGCCCAGGGCCAGCGTCAACGGCGACGCCGAGCCGGTATAAACCGGTGCGCCGATGATTTCGGAAAGCATGACGATGTCGCGCTTCTGGTTCGGGATCTCGAGGCCGATGACCGACTTGCCCTCGATGACCTCGATCACGCGGACGCTCGACACCGACAGCGCGCGCGCCAGGTCCTTGGCGAGGTTGCTGACTTGGCTGCCCTTGACGCCGGGCGCGGGTTGCAATTCGAAGCGCGTGACGACCGGGCCGGGCTGGCAATGCACCACCTTGGCCTCGACGCCGAAGTCGTTGAGGTGCCCCTCGAGTTCGCGCGAGATGCGGTCGAGGTCCTCGGTCGTGTAGCCGCGCGAAGCCGGGCGCGCGGGGTCGAGGATCGACAGCGGCGGCAGCGGATCGCCCTTGAAGGCCGGAACGTCGGCACCCTTCTCGCCCTCGAGCGACAAGGTCATTTGGTTCTTTTCGGCCGCCGTCACCGGGGCTTTGCGCTTCTTTTCTTTCTTGTCGGACGCGGCGAGCAGCGTCGGCGCTTCACGCTCGATGCGGGTGCCGGGCTCGGCGCGCGACTTGGCGCGCGGAGTCAGCAGCGCCTCCTCGAGCGCGTTCATGGCCGACACTTGCGGCTGCAGGCGCTGGCGCTCGACCGCGGTCTCGGCGCGCTCCTTCTTCATCTCGGCCTGCCGCTGCAGCAGCTTGGCCCAGCCGGCGAGGGTCCAGCCGCCCACGCGGTCGAGCACCTGCAGCCACGAGAAAATCAGCGCGAGCGGCAGCGCGATCAGCAACAGGCCCATCAGCAACAGCGTGGTGCCGACCGGGCTCAAGACCCCGACGAGGTTCTCCGAGATCATGGTGCCGCCGATGCCGCCACTGCCCTGCGACACCCATAGCGGGTTGGCTCCGAGGTGCAGCGCGGCCAGCGCCATCAACGCCAGTGATGCCACCAGCAGCGCCACCGCGCGCCAAGCCGGCGCAATTTCGAGCGTGTCCTGGTCGATGCGGCCGCGATACAGCATCAGGCCCATCAGGAACACCAGGACCGGCAGCACATAGGCGACGTAGCCAGCCAGCGACAGCAGCACGTTGGCCAGCCAGGCGCCGGTCGGCCCGATCAGGTTATGGACGGTGCCGCCGCTGCCACTGGAAGACCAGCCCGGGTCGTCGGGGTGGTAGCTGAATAACGCAACCAGGAGGATCAAGGCGATACACGCGGTTCCCCAGAGAGCGACCTCCCGCAGCAGTCGCTCCACCCGGCCGGCACCGCCGCCACTGGCCACGGCCTGCGACTTAGCGCCCATGGCTCACCGGGGATTGGGGCTGCGGCACGAAAATGGGGGGAATTCGCGGATGGGAAACGTGTCGAAAAAGTATAGCAGCCCGGTTGGCCTTACCCATTGAAAAATGCGGAAAAACCTCCAGAACTGCATTGATACGACGACGAGACCGCCATGAACCTGTCGACCCAGATTCACCACTTCGTACTGACGCCGGACCACCGGCTACGGGAATTCTCCGGCGAGCAGGCCGCCAAGGTCGCGGCCGGAGCCGGCAAGCTGCCCGAGTACGCCGATCATGCGCTGCGTTACCTGCAGGTCACCGTCAGCAAGGAGTCCGAGGACGAACTCAAGGTCATCACTGCGGGCGCCAAGATCCGTTTCGACGGCGACGGCCGCCTGACTGAAGCCGGCCCCATCGGCGACCGCGACGAGCGCATCAGCCATTTCGAGCACGACGCGTGCGTGCAGTGGGCCCTGCGCGAGTGGCCGGCGGCGCCGGTCATCTATCACTAGGCCGCAACCCATTTCTCGGCGCGCAGCCCGAAAAAGGGTTGCGTCCCCTTTTTCGCGCAGAATGCGGGCATGAGCGCCCAGCCCGCCCTCCGCGCCTCCGACGCGGCCCAGTCGCGCATGTTGTCGCGCATCGACCAGGTCGACGCTGCGCAGTGGGACGCGCTGTTCCCCGCGTCCTATCCGTTCATCCGGCACGATTTCCTTGCGGCGCTCGAAGCGCACGGCTGCGTGGGTGCGCGCACCGGTTGGGAACCGTGCCATCTGGTGCTCGAGCGTGCGGGCCAGCTAGCCGCGGCCCTGCCCTTGTATCGCAAGCGTCATTCGTACGGCGAGTTCGTCTTCGATTTCGCCTGGGCCGAGGCCTCGCACCGCCTCGGGAAGCCGTACTACCCGAAACTGCTCTGCGCCGTGCCCTTCACGCCGGTCACCGGCCCGCGCCTCGGCGCGCTCAACGACGATGCGCGGCGCGCGCTGACTGCGCGGCTTGATGGCGAGCTGCAGGAATCCGGGGCCAGTTCGGCGCATGCGCTGTTCCTCGAGCCCGCCGACGCCGCCGCGCTGGGTGCGGCGGGCTGGCTCGAGCGCAACGACGTGCAGTTTCACTGGCACGGCCGAGGCGACACGACCTTCGAACAGTTCCTTGCGCGGCTCTCGGGCGACAAGCGCAAGAAGATCAGGCGCGAGCGCCGCAAGGTGGCCGAAGCCGGCTTGCGCTTCGAGCACGCGCGCGGCGATGCGATCACCGAGGCGCAGTGGGTAGAAGTATTCGCGCTGTACTCGAACACCTATGAGGAACGCGGTCAGGCGCCGTACCTCACCCTGGAATTTTTCCTCGATTACGGACGCGCGCCGGGCACGCCGCTGCGGCTGGTGCTCGCGCGCGAGGGCACGCGCCTGGTGGCAGTCGCCATCACCCTCGCCGGCGGCGACACCCTGTACGGCCGCCACTGGGGCTGCGCGGGTCGCTACGACGGGCTGCATTTCGAGACTTGTTACTATCAAGGCATCGAGCTGTGCCTCGCTGAGGGACTGACCCATTTCGACGCGGGCGCCCAGGGTGCACACAAGCTGGCGCGGGGTTTCACGCCGGTGATCACACGCTCGGCCCACAAGCTGGCCGATCCGCGGCTTGCCGCCGCAGTCGCCGACTACCTGTCGCGCGAGCGCGCGGCGGTCGGGCACGAAAAGAATTTGCTCGCTGCGCACAGCCCGTATCGCGCGGATGATTGCGATGGATAACCCGATCCGGCTGCACTGGCTCGATCCGCGCAACCCGCGCCAGCCGTTTCCGCCGCCCGAGCTCGCCATGCGCGACCCCAACGGCTTGCTCGCGATCGGCGGCGACCTTTCGGCGACGCGTCTTATCAACGCCTACGCGCAGGGTATTTTTCCCTGGTACAACCCGGACGAGCCGATCCTGTGGTGGTGCCCCGATCCGCGCGCGGCGCTGGCGCCCGATGGCCTGCGCATTTCGCGTTCGTACCGCAAGGCGGTGCAGCGCCAGGATTACGCGGTGACCATGGATCGCGCATTTACCCAGGTTGTCGACGCCTGCGCCGGAGTGCGCGCCAGATCGCGCGGCACCTGGCTGGGGCCCGATATGCGCCGCGCCTACCGCGAGCTGCATGCCAGCGGCCACTGCCACTCGGTGGAGGCCTGGCGCGGGGGCGCGCTGATCGGCGGGCTCTATGGCGTCGCCGTCGGCGGCATGTTCTACGGCGAGTCGATGTTCTCGCGTGCCGACAACGGCTCCAAGCTCGCGCTCTACTGGCTGTGCCGGCAGCTCGGCGAGTGGCGCTTCGAGCTGATCGATTGCCAGGTCGGCTCGGCCCACCTGCTCAGCCTGGGCGCGCAGGAGATTCCGCGCAACGAATTCCTGCGCCGCGCGCGGCCGGCGGCAATGGCCGAGCGGCCGGTCGGCCGCTGGCGCTTCACGATCAGCGCACCGCAGGCTGCGGCGCACCTGCCACCCGAGACTGCATGATCTTTGTCATGTTGCCTTCGCCGCAGCACGCGCCATACTGAAAGCCATGAGCGAGCTGGAACGGGTCCGCCTGTACCTCAGCACCGAGCACGTGTGCGGCTACCTGCCGGGCCGCTCCTCGCGCAACGCGTATATCGATCCCGACTTCGTGCTGAGCGCCCCGCGCTATGGCTGGCTGCTGGAGCAGGGCTTCCGCCGCAGCGGCGCG
>DATLBT010000109.1:0-4006 GCA_035526825.1 Verrucomicrobiia bacterium
TGCTGGGGGGAATTCGCCGCCGCGCCTGGCGCCGCGGAGCGAGCTACTGACTTGCGGCCGACTCGCTGCTTGCTGCGATGCGGATTTTTCGCTGGCCCGCGCGGGCGCGAAATCTCCGCTCCGTTTGAGCGTGGCAAACGAAGGGCTTCTTTGGTGGTGCTCATCGGGACTCGCTCAGGTGATCAGCGAAGAAAGGGGGACGTTGGAGTGCTTGCGTGACCGCCGCGCACGATCAGTACCGGATCGCTGTGGGCCAGCGCTGACTCCAAAGTCAGCGTAACACCACTACGCATCGCAGCTTGTCAGTGAACACCTACAGATCTGTCGGTGGACACCACTGCGTTCCTACAACAGAATTTACTTTTTTACACAACGGCTTCCGACATCCACCATGTTCAAAAGCACTTTCAAAGCCCAAGCGATTTTCCCGCTGTTCATCGTGAGCGGCTGCGCGAGCATCGCGTCGCCCGGAAAGATGGATGTCTCGACGTTGAGCGGTTTGCGCATCGACGTACCGTGCGCCGATCACTTCAACCTGGACACCGAGTGTCACTGGCCGCAAACGTTGCTGCAGCCCGCGCCTTCGGAATGGAAGTTGAAGCAGGAGCTTTCGCGCACGTTCGGCGCGGATCCGCAGGTCGTCTACGACGTCACCTTCCGCGTGCGTGGCGTGGTTGAGCCCAAGAATTTCACCGGCGGCGAAGTGCGGTTCGCGCACCTGCAATCCGGCGGCACGCCGGTGAAGAACGACTACAACTTCTACAATCTCGAGATATCCGAGCCCCACGCGCTTTTTACGCTGAACCGCAACGAGGACAAGGTGGGGCACTACACCTTCCCCGTCGATTACACGTTCACGGTACCCGTGCGGGGCGGCGCAACGGTGAAGATCGGCGCCTACGATTCCAACGACGTTGCCATCGCCAATCACCAGCGTCACGTGGTAACCGGGGTGTCGCCTGCGCCGCTACCGTTCGACGGCCAGTTCTTCCAGGTAGACGTGGTGGCGGCGCAGCCCGCAGCGGCTCCGGCGCGTTGAGCGGATTCGAACGGCTGATCCACTCGACATTTGAGGCGATTAAAGGGCATAATCGCCTCATATCACGAGGCGATTATGCCCCCCAAACACCTCAAGCGCTGGATCTGGGAACAGAAAGGCTGGCCATCCTTCCACTGGGATCCGGCAGCCCTCAGCCCTGCCCTTGCGAAAGCCCGTCATGCTCAGGGCGAAGTCGCCGGCATGGCCAGGCTCCTCGACCCGCATGCCGATCTCGATGCGCAGCTCGAGGTGCTGACCCGCGAGGGCGTCGCCACCAGCGCCATCGAGGGCGAGAAGCTCGAGCCAAACTCCTTGCGCAGCTCGCTGGCCCGCCGGCTGGGTCTGCCCACCGCGGGGCTGCCGCCCGCCTCGCGGTCCACGGAAGGCCTGGGCGACGTGCTGCTCGACGCCGCCACTAACTACCAGCAGCCCCTGACTCTCGACAAGCTCTGCGGCTGGCAGGCCGCGCTGTTTCCCACGGGGCGTTCCGGCCTCCATGAGATCCGCACCGGTCAATTGCGCGGCGACGAACCCATGCAGATCGTGTCCGGCCCCATCGGCCGCGAGCGCGTGCACTACGAAGCGCCGCCGCGCGCTCGTCTCGAAGGAGAAATGGCTGCATTCCTCGCCTGGTTCAACGATCCGCCGCAGCATCTGGATGGCGTGATCCGCGCCGGACTCGCGCACGCATGGTTCGAGCTCATCCATCCCTTCGAAGATGGCAACGGCCGCGTCGGCCGCGCGCTGCTCGACCGCGCGCTCGCTCAGGACGAGCGACGCGCCTCCCGGCTGTACAGCATGTCGGCGCGGTTCGATTCGGTGCGCGACCAGTATTACGACGCACTCGGGCGCCTGTGCACGGGCTCTCTCGACGCCACCGGCTGGCTGGCCTGGTTCCTGGCACAACTGGAATCCGCCGCGAAATCGAGTGAACAGACCATCGAACACGTGCTCTTCCGGGCACGCTTCTGGCTGCAGCACGCCAGACAAACTTTCAACGACCGGCAGAAGAAGGCCCTGACCGCGATGTTGGCGACGGGACCAGACGGATTCGATGGCGGCATGACCAACCGCAAGTACGCCCACCTCACCAAGGCGAGCCCGGCGACCGCGCAGCGCGATCTGTCACAACTGGCGGAATGGGGATGCCTGCTCACCAAAGGCGCGGGACGAAGCGTGCGATACCTGCTGCGCTGAGCCTGGTTCCTGCACCTTTCGCTACTGCAATTCAACGCCCGCCGCAATCAACCACGTTGATGCTTTGCGATTTGCGGCTGCCCTATGCCTTTCTCGCGCTTGCTGCCTGGCCATTCTGGAGACAGTCCACGTCGGACGCCCCAACTCCCGCAACGCGCCCCCGCCGACGGAACACCCGCTCGATCGGATGGACACACTGCGTCAACTGCGATTGCGGCAATACGCGCGCAGCCTCAATGTGGCGCGCATGGAGTCTGATCCCGTCACCCTCGAACCGTTGCAGCCGCTGCGCGACCTGAACGTGCTGGTCGTCGAGGACGACTATCTACAGGCTAGCGCCAGCGCCATGGCGCTCGAAGAATCCGGCGCCAATGTTCTCGGCCCGGTGCCGGACCTCGAAGATGCGCGCGACGTGCTCGAACAAATAGCGCCGGACTGCGTACTGCTCGATCTCAGGCTCCGCGACCAATACGCCTTCCTGCTCGCCGATGAGCTGCGGCTGCGCGGCATACCCATCGTGCTTGCGACGGGGTATGACATATCGGTATTTCCGTTCACGCCGCAGCCGGAAGAATGCCTGCTGAAACCGTTCAGCGATGCGCAACTGGTGCGCGCCGTGCAAACCGCCATGGAGCACCACCGGGCGGCGCCCGTTACTTGAGGGGCGGCACGGTCTGCTGATAGGCCCCCACCACTTGCCCCGCGGCGATCACGTGACCCTGCATGGCCGCGAGCACCTCGTCGCGTTCGGCGCCGAAAGGCACGTCGAGCACACGGTCGAGCGCGAATACCTGGAAATGGTAGTGATGCGGCGGGTCACCCACGGGGGGCCGCGGGCCGAAGTACCCCACGGAGCCACGGCTGTTCCGCCCTTGCAGAACGCCTTCGGGCTCCGTGAGACGCTCCTGCTCCTGCAAGCCTTCCGCGAGGTGCCGGTGATCGGCCGGGATGTTCCATGCCACCCAATGCACGAACGGGGTGATGGGCCTGGCGTCCGGATCTTCCATGATAACCGCGTACGACTTCGCGCCCTTGACCGCCGACCAGGCGATGCGGGGCGACACGCCGTCGTAGTACTCCGAATGCCGCCGGAAGATCGCACCGTCGGCTGTGGGCGCGAACACCTTCAAACTACCTTGCGCGTTCGTCTCGCTACGTTCGATCGCGATCGGGACGCCGACTCCCTGCCGAGCCTGCTCCAGCATCGCGGTGGCGGGCGCCCGCAACACTTCGCGCGCTCCCTCAGTGCCTGTGTAGGAAACGCGATAGAGGACGCCGTTGGCATCATCGGCCATCAGCAGCGCTCCATCGGCCGCCACCGTGAGACCCACGGGTCGCGCGAAGTGGGTGTTGCCGCCGTCGCTGAGGAAGCCGCTCACGAATGGCTCGATTCCCGAGGGCGATCCGTTCGCGAAACGCACGCGCACGATTTCGTACCCGGAGGCTGGCTTGCGATTCCACGAGCCTCGCATGGTGACGAAGGCATCGCCCACGTACTCCCGCGGAAAACTTCCGCCGGGGTAGAACACCAGCTGCATGGGTGCGGCATGGGCGGTGTAACCGAGTACTAGCGGCTCGCTGCGTTCGCGCCACTGCAGCTTGGTCAAGCCACCCGGCGGGTTCGTCCATGGTGTCAAACCGCCCTCGCCCCAGACATGCGGCCAGCCGTATTGTTTCGCGCGCACGATGCGATTGAGTTCCTCGGGCTGGTTGTCGTCGCCGAGGAAGTCGATGCCGTGGTCGAACCCCCAGAGCTCCCCGGTGCGCGGA
>DATLBT010000110.1:0-2379 GCA_035526825.1 Verrucomicrobiia bacterium
GCGATGGCACGAAACCTGCTCTAAGCCACCCCGACCGGCCGCGCTGTGCGACCGGACCTGGCCTACGGCCAATAACGGGAGGCGTACTGTGCGTAAAGTTTTGGGGTCAATGATCTGTGCGGCGACGCTGGCCAGCCCGGCCGCGATGGCCGGTGTCACGGGCAACGTGGGCGCGGTGAGCGAGTACCTGTTCCGCGGCGTCGAGCAATCGAACGGTGCGGCGCTGCAGGGCGGCCTGGATTTCGCGGCCGACTCGGGCTTCTACGCCGGCGCCTGGATGTCGAACATCGCGTTCGCGGGCCTCGGCGGCCAGACGACTACCTACGAAACGGACTTCTATACGGGCTTTACCAGGAAGTTCGGCGACGTGGGCTTCGACCTCGGTGCGATCTACTACTACTACCGCGACGAGACTGCCTACAACACCCTCGAGGTTTACGTCGGCGCGCTGCTCGGCCCGGCGGCGATCAAGGTGTACTACACGCCGGCATACTTTGGCGCGATGGATGCCAACGGCGAGGATCTCGACGGCATCTACGCGACCGCCAACGCCACGCTGGCGCTCAGCGACACGCTGTCGCTGATTCCGCAGGTGGGCTTCTCGACCGGTGACGGTCCCGAAGTGTTCTTCGGCAACGACGCGGTGTCGGGTGAGCCGGATGGCGAATACATCGACTACAGCCTGACGCTGGCGAAAACACTGGACGCCGGTTTTTCGTTCACGTTCCAGGTCGCTGGAACCACGCTCGACACGACGATCGTCGCGAATGACGATGAGAAAGTCGTAATCGGACTGAGGAAGGTTTTCGACCTCTAGGCCGCCGAGATGCGCCGGTCGAGCTCGCGATAGCGCACCGCCTCCGCGATGTGCTCTTCACCGAGGACGTCGCGCCCTTCCAGGTCGGCGATCGTGCGCGCGACCTTCAGCACGCGATGATACGCACGCGCCGACAGCGCGAGCCGGTTCAGCGCTACATCGAGCAGCTCGCGCGCAGCCGTCTCGAGCGGGCAGTGGCGCTCGAGGTCGCGCGCAGGGAGACGAGCGTTCGGCACACCCTGGCGCGCGATCTGTCGCCCCCGCGCCGCAATCACGCGGCGCGCGATGGCTGCACTCGGCTCGCCGCGATGCGCATCGCCGAGCAGCGCGCGCTCGACGCGCGGCACGAAGATCTGCAGGTCGATGCGGTCGAGCAGCGGCCCGGACAACTTCATCCGGTAGCGCAGCACCTGCGCCGGCGTGCAACGGCACTCGCCGGACGGATCGCCCAGGTGCCCGCACGGGCACGGGTTCATCGCGGCGACCAGCTGGAAGCGCGCCGGGAAATCCGACTGGCGCGCCGCGCGCGACACCGTGATCGCGCCGGTCTCGAGCGGCTCGCGCAGCGCCTCGAGCACGCCGCGGTCGAACTCGGCGAGTTCGTCGAGGAACAGCACGCCGTGGTGCGCCAGCGTGATCTCGCCCGGCCGCGGCAGCGAGCCGCCGCCGACCAGCGCGACATCCGAGGCCGTGTGGTGCGGCGCGCGGTACGGCCGCACGCCCCAGCGCCGCGCGTCGAAGCCGCCGCCGATCGACGCGATCGCGGCGACCTCGATCGCCTCGTCCTCGGCCAGCGGCGGCAGGATCGACGGCAGCCGCTGCGCGAGCATGCTCTTGCCGCTGCCCGGCGGGCCGGTCATGCACAACGAATGCGCGCCCGCCGCCGCGATCTCGAGCGCGCGCCGCGCCTGGTGCTGCCCGCGCACATCGGCGAGGTCGAAAGCCGGCGCCGCAGGCGGTGGCGGCTCGACCGGGTCCTGGACCGGTAGCGCGCCCGCGTGCAACAGCGTGCACACCTCGCCGAGGTGGCGCGCCACGTGCACGCGCGCTCGCTTCGCGAGCGCCGCTTCGGCGCCGTTTGCGGCGGGAACCAGCAGCGCGCGTCCGCACGCGGCCGCCTGCAGCGCGGCGGGCAGGGCGCCAGTCACCGGGCGCACGTCGCCGGACAAGGACAGCTCGCCGAGCACCTCGATGCCGGCCAGCGACTGCGCGGGGATCTGATCCGACGCGGCGAGCACCCCGAGCGCAATCGCGAGGTCGAAGCGACCGCCGTCCTTGGGCAAATCCGCCGGCGCGAGGTTGATCGTGAGGCGTCGCGTGCCGGGAAACTTGTAGCCGCAGTTGACGATCGCGGCCTTCACGCGGTCCTTGGCTTCGCGCACCGCGGCGTCGGGCAGGCCGACGACCGAGACGCCGGGCATGCCGGCGCTGAGGTTGATCTCGACGGTGACGAGGTCGGCCTGCAGCCCGTTCTGGGCGCGAGCGAGGACGATGGCCAGGGCCATGGCTGGCCTCTTCTTGTTGTGTGGAACGACCCTAGCGCAGGCGCGCGGGGCCCGCAA
>DATLBT010000111.1:0-9504 GCA_035526825.1 Verrucomicrobiia bacterium
TGTTTCGGGCGCAGTCTTTGCCGTCGTCGCGTTGGGCCAGACAATCCGTGCCATCAACCAGGTGCCAGTGCACGTCGGCAGCTTCGAGGTTCCCGTGTGGGCGTCGTGGCTGGCCGCGGTCATCGCAGGAAGTCTCTGCGCCTGGGCATTCAGGAGCCGCGGCTAGCCTTCGCGATGATCATCGACGCCTGGGCGCAACATCCCACCCTGCGCCATATGCAGGACCCGATGTTCGAGTCGCTGCGTCGCTGGACCAAGCTGCCAACGCCCACGGTCGAGCTGCCGGTCACGATGACGGTGGCAGCAATGGGGGGCTCTCCGCGTTGTCGCTGGACGACGAAACTCGGGAACTGTTCCTGAGCGGAAACGCCGGCCGCGTCTACAAGGTCTAGGCCCCGCGGGCGTCCGCAAGCTCCAGGCCGAGCAGCTTGCGCGCGACGCGCTGCTGCAGATCTTTTGGCCGATCCAATCCGACGCGCCCTATCAACGCCGCGTCCTCGGCGCGCGGTTCGGGTGCGCGCACCGCCTGCCAAAGTGCCGACAGCTTTCCGCGAGCCGCGCGTGACTTCAGTCCTTGCAGCGCCTTCATGAGCCGCTGCTCGTCGGCCGTGAAGTCGCTGCCGAGCGGAAACTCGGGGAACAGCGCCTGGTGCGGCGCCATGCGGCGGGCGAGTTGCTCAGGCGTGTTGTCGCGTTGCTCCGCGGGAATGACGTAACCGGCCTCGACCTTGCCGGTCGCCTTGGCGCGCGACAGCAACTCATCCTGAAAGCGCGTGTCGGCGATGCCGATCAGCGCGACCGCGACATCGCGGTCGCTCCTGCTGCGCAGGTCGGCGACGCCGTACTCGGTCACCACCAGGTCGCGCAGATGGCGCGGGATGGTGGTGTGCGCGTAGTTGTAGACGATGTTGCTGGTCACCGTGCCGCCGGACTCACGCGCCGCGCGCAGCATCAGCACCGCGCGCCCGGTCGCGAGCTGGTGCGCCATCGCGATGAAGTTGTATTGGCCACCGACGCCGCTGACCACGCGGCCATCGTCGAGGCCGTCGCTGACCACCGCGCCGCCGAGGGTGACCATCAAGCCCGTGTTCATGAAGCGCGCATGCACGCGCTGCAGCTGGTACAGGCGCGGGTTGAGGTCGAGCTGGTTGATGCGCGCGACGCCCGTCATGTTGAAGGCGCGACGTTCGTCATCCGGCAGCTCGCGCAGCCACTGGTAGAACGCGTTCGTGCCGAGGTAGAACGCGGCGTCGCAGATGCGGCCGTTGCGCAGGGCCGGCCCTAGGCACGATCCGCCCAGCACGCGGCGCGTCGCCGGGTCGGCGACGTTGGCGATCACGCGCTCGCCATCGGGCGCAACGATGTAGCCCGCGTCGTAGCGCGTGTCGTCGGTGAAGACGCCATGGCGCTGCAGCATCTCGAAATCCTGCGTGCGGATCACGCGAACGCCGAGCGACTCGAAGTCAGTGAACAGCTGCGGCGCAAGGCGGTCCGGGTTGCAGCGGCCGTCGTTGACCAGCTGCTGCAGCGCCCAGAAGCCGTAGACGTGGCGCTTGAGGATGCCGGCGCGGTGCAGGTCCATGAAGCCGTCGACCAGCATCTCGCTGGCGCCGTACAGGCCGACGCCGAACGGATCGAGCCCGCCGACCGACTCGCCGAGCGTGATGCTGGCCTGCAGTTCGCCCAGGATCGCCTGGTACGCGGCGTTGCGCTGGTGCCGCAGCAGCAGCGCGTGCACCACCGCGTCACCGAGGCTGCCGATGCCGACCTGCAACGTGCCCGCGTCGCGCACCAGCGTGCTCGCGTGCAGGCCGATGGCGAAGTCGGCCGTCGCGACTGGCAGCTTGGGCGTGGAGAAGAGCACGTGGTCGCAGCCCTTTGCTCCGTCGATCACAAGGTCGAACCAGTCTCCCGGCACCTCGGCGCTGCCCTCGATATACGGCAGCTGCGGGTTGACCTGCGCTACCGTCATGAACTCGCGGCCGCTCGCGCGCAGCCGCTCGACCAGCTCGGGTCCGGTATCCGGGTTGCACGACAGGCTATAGCGCACCTCGCCGTCGATCTCGCGCTTTGCGACCATCTGCGCGACGACATTGCAGCCGGCGGCGGCGGCATCGCGCGCAGCGTGCGTGTAGTTGCTGCTGACGTACTGTTGCTGCGCCGACGGGTTGGCCAACATGGTGCCCGGCCGGAAAAAGAACTCCGAGACCTTTACGTTGGTGGGCAGCTTCTGCTCGCGCAATGCCACTGCGTAATCGAGGTCCGGACAGTCGCCGTAGACGCGCTCCACGAACGGCGCGAGGAAGGCCTGCTCGATGGCACTGGCGCCGCGCGGCTTCTCCAGGGTCAGCGCCGTCAGGATGGTCAGCTGCAGTTTCGGGTCCGCGGCCGCGCGCCGGTACAGCGCGTTGGTCAGCGCGATCGGCTTGCCGAGGCCGAGCGGTATGCCAAGCACGACGCGGCAGCCGACGTACGCGAGCAGGGCGTCGCAGGCAGCGTCGACGTCGCGGAAGACGCGCGTCATGCGCGCGACACTACTTGCGGCGCAGGTGGATGCTGCCGCTGTTGCTCTCGGCGCCCAGGGTGGCGCCGCCGTTGCCGAGCGTCTCGCTGTACGAGCCGCTGGTGGTGGTGCCCGAGAAATCGGAGTGGATCGAGCCGCTGTCCGAGCTGAACTCGAAGCGCGCCGAGTAATCGGCGGGGGCATGGAACACGACTGCGCCACTGTTGGTATCGACGGTCATGCCCGCGCCGCGCCACGACGAGCCGGTCAAGTCGACGTCCACGGCGCCACTGGTGCTGTCGATCATGACCTCGCCGGCAAGGCCGGTCAGCACGAGCGCGCCACTCGTCGAGGAAAACGACGAGGTGCCGTCGATGCTGGTGATCTCGACTAACCCGCTGATCGTGCTGGCGGTGAGGTCCGTGCGAAAGGGCAGCAACGCGACAAAACTCACGGTCCAGGTCGTGCCGGCGCTGCTGCCGTCGGCGACGCAACTGCCGCCGACCTCGAACGCGCAGCCAGTGGACACGGAGCCGGTGTTGGCAGGGCCGGTTGCATGAAAGTCGTTGTTTTCGGTATGCACCACCACCTGCGCCGCGACTTCCCGGGCTGCTTCTTCGGTCGGCGCGGTCGCATACACGAAGGCATCGAGCATCAGGTCGGTGCGGAATCCCCCTCGGGCCTGGACGACGCCGCCGTCACTGCGGATGCCGGCGTTGCCGGTGGCCGGGAGCGGACCGTAAGAGCGCTCTTCGCAGATGGTGACCGCATTCGCCGAAGTGCGCGGGTATCCATCGCAGGATGGCGGGGGGAGGGGGATGGCTTGGGCCGCAACGACGTTGACGGACGAGGATTGCTCGCAGCCGCCAACCACCATGCCGGCCGCGACGACCAACGGGAGTGAAATGCGCACGTGATCCCCAACTGAACTGCGAGTCAGGTAGGTAGGGTCACCGCTGGTCGGGTCGGCGTCAACTAGTAACGTCAGCCCAGTCGGTGGACCGCCAGCGGCCCGAACGCCTGCGTCACCGGCATCAGTGAAATGGTGTTGACGTTGACATGGGCCGGGCGCGTCACCGCCCAATGCACGGCGTCGGCGATGTCCTCGGCGCCGAGCGACTGCGTGTCCTTGTAGACCGACGCCGCGCGCGCCGCGTCGCCGTGAAACCGCACCTGCGAAAACTCGGTGCCGCCGCACAGGCCCGGCTCGAGGTCGGTGACGCGCAGTTTCGTGCCGAGCAGGTCCGCGCGCAGGTTCAGCGAGAACTGGTGCACGAACGCCTTGCTCGCGCCGTAGACGTTGCCGCCCGGATACGGCCACTCACCGGCGACAGAGCCGATGTTGACCACGTGCCCGCGCCCGCGCGCGACCATTCCGGGCAGCAGGGCGCGCGTCACGTACATCAGCCCCTTGATGTTGGTGTCGACCATCTCGTTCCAGTCGTCGAGCGAGGCCTTGTGGGCAGGATCGAGCCCCAGCGCGAGCCCGGCGTTGTTGACCAGGACGTCGACGTCGTTGAAATCGTTGGGCAGCGACGCTGCCACCCGTTCGACCGCCGCGTTGTCGCGCACGTCGAGTTCGACGACGTGGGCCTTGCCGCCCAGTTCGCGCGCCAGCTGCTCGAGCCGCTCGCGCCGTCGTGCGGCCAGCACCACGCGCACGCCATCGGCCGCGAGCCGTCGCGCGATGGCGGCCCCGAATCCAGCGCTGGCTCCGGTAATGAAGGCGATCATTCGGGCGAGTGTAGCCGCGCGGCGCGGCGCGCACTACGCTTGCGGCCATGATTGCAACCGAGCCCGTACTGCCGCCGAAGCCGGAGGCTCCATTGCCCGGCGACTGCTGCGGTGGCGGGTGCGCGCGCTGCGTGCTCGACACTTACGCCGATGAGCTTGCGCGGTGGGAGGGCGAGGTCGCGGAGATCAAGGCCCGACACCAGCGGAGCAATGCGCAATGAGGAAGATCGTCATCCACGCCGCGGGCGGCTAGCGGTTATTTCGGCATGCCCAGCGTCGCAGTCGTCCCTGAGCGGCCGACCTCTTCCACGGCTGGCGCCGTGCGCAACACCCGATCTCCGAAACCGAAGCTCACGCCCCACCAGTAACCCTCATTGCGGAAGTGGTGGTACCGATGCTCGCGCACGCGCCGCTGGTAGTACGCACCGATCACGCCCTTGCTCGGACTCCAGGGGATGTGCGCGAGGAAATGCACCCACTCGTAGTGCAGCCCTAGCAGCAGGTAGGTGACGAGGCCGGTCATTGCCAGCTCCTTCCACGGCCACAGCACCCACAGGATCAGGGCCACCTCGGGCACCGTCCAGAAATGGATGTGGCGCGGGATGAACACCCATTTCAGGTTCCAAGGATCGGCGTGATGCCGGCGGTGTGTCTTGGGCAGGTAAAAGTCAACGGTACGCCCGAACAGCTCGAATGGCTTGAAGTGCAGCATGAACACGTGGATCAGCCATTCATTGAACGGAAAGTACGCCCAGATGGCGAGCGCAACGAATGCGTCGCCCCAGCCGAGGTTGCCGAGGCCCAGCCGCCAGGCGATGAGGATCGCCGCGTATGACGCGATCAGCAGCGGGCTCGGATGCGTGAGGAACACGCGCAGCGCGCTGCGCGCATCGCGCGGCAGCGTGTCGGGTGGGCGCATCGGGTTGCGCCTGGCGGTTTCGGAAGCCGCGATCATCGTCGTGTCGGGCAGCTTCTCCGGGAGGGTGTTCATGCGGGCTTTTCCACCGTGTCCAGCGCCTTGTCGAGCGCCTGGCGGCCGAGTTCGACATGGGCGCGGCCATGCCGGCGCGCAGCCTCGGCGTCACCGGTCGCGACGGCGGTCGCGATCGCGGCGAGGTTGTCGAGGTCGCGAAATTCCTTTTCCAGGATTGGCGTCAGCGCATTCCAAACCTGGGTGTAAGTCTTGGTCATCGAGTTGAACGCAAGGCGAAAGGCGATGTTGCCGCTGCTCTGCACCAGCTTCTTCCAGAATTCGAGCGCGTGGGTCTGCAGCGTCCTCAGGTTGGTGCCGGGCGTACGCATCTTGCCGAGCAGGTCCTCCAAATCCTTTGCCAGCGCGGAATTGGGCTTCCTCGCGGCGCCAGCGGCGATGTCCGGCGCGAGTGACGAGCGCATCGCCATGATCGAGCGGATGACCGAGTTGTTGAGCTTGCCCTGCTGGCTAACCAGCAGCGTCGGCAGCAGTTCCATGCCTCCTTCCTCCAGGTAATCCTGCACCACGTGGTTGCCACCGTGACGCACCGCGACCAGGCCGGCTTGCTGCAGGCGCTTGATGGCCTCGCGCAAGGCGCCGCGATTGACGCCGAGCTTTTCCGCGAGCTCGCGTTCGGCGGGCAGGGCCTCACCGGCCTTGAGTTCGTTGCGCACGATCTTCTCGTGCAACTGGCGGAAGACCGACTCGGAGAGCGACTGCTTGCGAACCGCGGCGAACATGTGAACCCCAGTCGGGATTGGTCAACTGATCATACCAGCCGACCAGACACTTTACCAACTGATTGTTTTATGAGTGTTTTTTACTTCTGCGACCTGCGAGCGCGCTGCGCCGCAGCTCGAACTTGGGCCGGCGCCGTGCCGCCGTAATGGCTCCGCGCTGCCACCGAGCCTTCCGGCGTCAGGTGTTTGTAGACATCGTTGCCAATGACTTTAGAGAAGCGCTTCAGCTCCTCGAGTTTGAGTTCGGCAAGGTCCACATCCTTCTTCACGGCGTACGCCACCGCCGCGCCGACGGCGTGGTGTGCATCGCGGAACGCAACCCCGCGGCGCACGAGGTAGTCGGCGAGGTCGGTCGCTGTCGAATAGCCCTTTACCGCCGCCGCGCGACAGGCCACGCGATTGACCTCGATCGCCGGCACCAACTCGCCGAACACCTGCAGGCACTCGGTGACGGTGTCGACCATGTCGAAGATCGTCGGCTTGTCTTCCTGGTTGTCGCGGTTGTAGGCGAGCGGCTGGCTCTTCATGAGCGTCAGCAGCGCCATCAGCCCGCCGACGACGCGGCCGGTGTTGCCGCGGATCAGCTCCGGGACGTCCGGGTTTTTCTTCTGCGGCATGATCGATGAGCCGGTGCAGAAGCGGTCGGGCAGGGTGACGAACCCGAACAGCGGGTTGACCCACAAAATCAGCTCTTCGCACATGCGCGACAGGTGCACCATCAGCAGCGAGCAGGCCGCGGCGAACTCGATGGCGAAGTCGCGATCGGACACGGCGTCGAGCGAATTCACCGAGATGGAGGCGAAGCCGAGCAGTCGCGCGGTGAAGGCGCGATTGATCGGGTAAACCGTTCCGGCCAGCGCCGCCGAGCCCAGCGGCATCACGTTGATGCGCTTGCGGCAATCCTCGAGGCGCGCGGTGTCGCGCACCATCATTTCGCGCCACGCCAGCATGTGGTGGCCGAAGGTCACCGGCTGCGCGATCTGCATGTGGGTGAAGCCGGGCATGATCGTCGCCGCTTCGCGCTCGGCCAGTTCCGCCAGGCGCAGGGTCGCGCGATCCAGCAGGCCCAGGATCTTCGAGGTTTCGTGGCGCAGGTACAGGCGCAGGTCGGTGGCGACCTGGTCGTTTCGCGAGCGGCCGGTATGCAGCTTCTTGCCGATCTCGCCGACGCGCTCGGTGAGGCGTGTCTCGATGTTCATGTGCACGTCCTCGAGCGCCGGGTCCCAGCGGAAGCGTCCGTGCTCGATGTCGCGCTTGATGCCGCGCAGGCCGGCGACGATGCGACCCACCTCGGTGCGCTTGAGCACGCCGACCTTGCCGAGCATCCGTGCGTGGGCAATCGAGCCCTCGATGTCGTGCGGATACAGGCGCCAGTCGAAACTGACCGACTCGGTGAAGGCCTCGACCAGCAGGTCGGTCAGCTCGGTGAAGCGGCCACCCCACAGCTTCTTCGGGGTCCTCGGCGAAGTGACCTTCCTGATGCGCGTTTTCATGAGGGGCGGAAGTATATCCTTAGGGCGTGAGCACTCAGACCACCGAAGCGGGCGACGAACTCCTGCCGGATTTCTGCCGCTGGCAACCGCTGGTCCTCGTGGCAGTCATCATGGAACTGCTCGCCGTGGTGCTCACTTTGGCCGCGGGTGTCTCGGTGGACTTGCAGCAGCGCTTCATCCTCAATTCGCTATACCTGCAATGGGCCGGTTTCTGCAGTGCCGCGGTGCTGTGCCTGGCCCGACGCCGCCTGCACGCGGCGCCGGTCGGCGTGGTGTTCCTCGGCGCGTGGGTCCTGCTCGTTGCGGTGGCCACGACCATCAGCGTCGCGGGTTACGAACTCCTGCTGCATGCGGACGCGGCGTTCGCCGCCCAGCCCGAGCCACGGCTGTCGTTCCTGTTCCGCCATTTCTTCATCGGTGCCATCGTCTCGTTGCTGGTGCTGCGCCTGTTCTGGCTGCAGCACCAGTGGCGCCAGCAGGTTCTCTCCGAAGGCCGCTCGCGGTACGAAGCGTTGCAGGCGCGCATCCGGCCCCACTTCCTTTTCAACAGCCTCAACAGCATCGCGGCGCTGGTCAGCATCCGGCCCGACGATGCCGAGCGCCTGATCGAGGACATGGCGGAGCTCCTGCGCGCCGGTTTGGACGGGCGCAGTCGCCTGGTGCCGCTATCGGATGAGCTCGCGCTGTCGAAGGCGTACTTGCGCATCGAGCAGTCGCGGCTCGGCGAACGCCTGCAGGTGAAGTGGGATATCGAGGCGGGTTGCGAGGCGCTCGAGGTGCCGCTGCTGTCGGTGCAGCCTCTGGTGGAGAACGCCGTGTACCACGGCATCGAGCGCGTCGCCGCGCCGGGCACGGTCGAGGTGGCGGCGCGCCGCTCGGCCGACAGGCTGCACATCGAGGTGGCCAATCCGCGTCCGGATGCGGCAGCGCCTGCGCACCAGGGCCAGCGCATCGCGGTCGACAATATTGCCCAGCGCCTCGCGCTCATTTACGGTGACGGACGGGCCCGGCTCGAACTGGGCGCTGAAGGTGACCGCTTCGTGTCCCGACTGACTCTGCCGATTACCCAGGCCGCCGCATGAGGATCGTCATCGTCGACGACGAGCCGCTCGCGCGCGAGCGTGTGCGTCGGCTGCTGGCCGAGTTTCCCGGCTACGAGGTCTGCGGCGAGGCGGGCGACGGCGCGCAAGCGCTCGCGCTGATCCGCGAGCAGAACCCCGACTTGGTGCTGCTCGACATCCGCATGCCCGGCATCGACGGCCTGCAGGTGGCGCGCCAGCTCGCCGAGGAAAAAACCCCGCCTGCCGTGATTTTCACCACGGCGTTCTCCGAGCATGCATTGAGCGCGTTCGACGCGAGCGCCACGGCTTACCTGCTGAAGCCGATCAAGAAAGAGAAGCTCAAGGAGGCGCTGCAGCGCGCGCGCCGCCCGAGCCGCGCGACCCAGCTCGAGGTTGAGCGCGCCGACACCGCGCGGCCCAAGCGCGAATTCGTGCTCGCGACGACGCGCGACGGGCTGGTGCGCGTGCCCGCTGCAGACATCGTCTATTTCCTCGCCGACCAGAAGTACACGACGGTGCACCACCTGCACGGCGAGGTGCTCATCGAGGAGTCGCTGAAGACGCTGGAGCAGGATTTCGCGCCGTGGTTCCTGCGCATCCATCGCAAGGCGCTCGTCGCCACGCGCTTCATCCTGGCGCTCGAGAGGGGCAAGGGCGAAGGCGACGAGCACCACCTCGTGCGCTTGCGCCACGCCGCCGAGTCGTTGCCGGTGAGCCGGCGCCGCTTGGCGGAGGTACGCAGGTTCCTGACCGAGAACCAGGCCCGCGACAGTTGAGCGCGCTGCGCATTGCAACCCGGCAGTCTCCGCTGGCGCTCTGGCAGGCCGAGCACGTCGCCGCGCGCCTGCGCGCGGCGCATCCCGGTCTCGACGTGAGCTTGGTGCCGATGACCACCAGCGGCGACCAGTTGCAGACCGCGCCGCTGTCCAGCGCCGGCGGCAAGGGCCTGTTCGTCAAGGAGCTCGAGCAGGCGATGCTCAGGCGCCACGCCGACCTCGCG
>DATLBT010000112.1:0-11782 GCA_035526825.1 Verrucomicrobiia bacterium
CTTCGGTGCCCGCGAAGCGCGGGCCAACCTCCGTGGCCAGTGAGCGGGCGATGGCATGCGCCGTGTCGTCATCGGGTCTGGCGAGTGCCTCGTAGTCGAGGCGCGGGTCGTGCGGCAGCTCGGCGCAGCCCGCAAGCAGAAGCGCCCCCAGGCTAGCGCCGCGCACGAAAGAACTCCTGCAGCAGCGCGCCGCACTCGGCAGCGAGCACACCGCCCGTCCAGTCGGGCGTGTGATTGAGGCGCGGATTGGCAATGACGTCGTAGACCGAGTTCACGGCTCCGGCCCTGGGGTCGCTGGCACCGAACACGACGCGCGCGATACGCGCGTGGATGATCGCGCCGGCACACATCACGCACGGCTCCAGCGTGACGTAGAGCGTGAGCCCGCCGAGCCGGTAATTTTTCAGCGCCGCCGCCGCCGCGCGCATCGCGACCAGCTCGGCGTGCGCCGAAGGATCATGACTGGCGATCGGCTGGTTCCAGCCTTCGGCAACAACGGCGTCGCCCTGCACCACCACCGCGCCGACGGGCACTTCGCCCAGGTCCTGCGCGCGCCGCGCGAGATTCAGCGCGTGGCGCATCCACGACTCGTCGGTCGGGGCTACTCCCACTCGATGGTCGCCGGCGGCTTGCCGGAAATGTCGTAGACCACGCGCGAGATGCCCGGCACCTCGTTGACGATGCGCCGCGCCACCACGTCGAGCAACTCGTAGGGCAGGTGCGCCCAATGCGCGGTCATGAAATCGACCGTCTGCACCGCGCGGAGAGCGACCACCGGCTCATGGCGGCGGCCGTCGCCCATCACGCCGACGCTGTTGACCGGCAGGAACACCGCGAAAGCCTGCGAGGTCTGCTCGTACCAGCCAGCCTTGCGCAGCTCGTGGATGAAGATCGCGTCGGCCTTGCGCAGCGTGTCCGCGGCCTGCGCGGTGACCTCCTCGAGGATGCGCACGCCGAGGCCCGGACCCGGGAACGGGTGCCGGTCGATCATCTCGCGCGGCAGGCCGAGCTCGAGGCCGATCTTGCGAACCTCGTCCTTGAACAGCTCGCGCAGCGGCTCGACGAGCTTGAGCTTCATGTGCTCGGGCAAACCGCCGACGTTGTGGTGGCTCTTGATGACGTGGGCCTTCTTGGTCTTGGCGCCGGCCGACTCGATGACGTCGGGATAGATGGTGCCCTGCGCCAGGAAGTCGACATCCTTCAGCTGGGTTGCCTCTTCATCGAACACCTCGATGAACAGCCGGCCAATGATCTTGCGCTTCTTCTCGGGATCGATGACACCCTTGAGCTCGCGGAAGAAGCGCTCGGCGGCGTTGACGCGAATGACCTTCACGCCAAGGTGCTTGCCGAACACCTGCATGACCTGGTCGCCCTCGTCCTGGCGCAGCAGGCCGTGGTCGACGAATACGCAGGTGAGCTGGGGACCGATGGCCTTGTGCAACAGCGCAGCAACGACGGACGAATCCACGCCGCCGGAAAGTCCGAGCAGCACCTTGCCGGAGCCGACTTGCTCGCGCACCCGCGCCGTCAAATCCTCAACGATCTTCCCCGGATTCCACGAATCGCCGCAGCCGCAGAAATCATGGATGAAGCGCGACAGGATCCGCGTGCCCTGCTTGGTGTGCGTGACTTCAGGGTGGAACTGCACGCCGTAGAAGCGGCGCGCGTCGTCGGCCATGGCGGCGAGCGGCAGGTCCTGCGTCGAGCCGATGACCTTGAACCCATCCGGCAGCACGGTGACGCGGTCGCCGTGCGACATCCAGCAGTCGAGTTGCGCGTGGCCCTTGGCGTTGACGCGATCCTCGATGTCCTTGAGCAGGTCCGAGTGGCCGCGCGCGCGCACCTCGGCGTAGCCGAACTCGCGCGAGTGCGTGCCCTCGACCGTGCCGCCGAGTTGCTTCGCCATCGTCTGCATGCCGTAGCAAATGCCGAGCACCGGCACGCCGAGCTTGAAGACGGCCTCGGGCGCTTTTGGAGCGTTCTGCTCGAGCGTGGACTCCGGGCCGCCGCCGAGGATCACGCCCTTGGGCGCAAAAGCCTTTACTTCGGCATCGGGCGCATCCCACGGCAGGATTTCGGAATAAACCCCGAGCTCGCGAACGCGGCGCGCGATCAACTGGGTGTACTGGCCCCCGAAGTCGAGGATCAGGATCTTGTCGCGGTGGATATCGGCGGAAGGCGCCGACACCTCAGGTCTCCGTCCGGTAATTCGGCGCTTCCTTGGTGATGCTCACGTCGTGGACGTGGGATTCCTTGATGCCGGCCGAGGTGATCTTCACGAACGTCGGCCGGGTGCGCAGCTCCTCGATCGACCTGCAACCCGTGTAGCCCATGCAGGCACGCAGGCCGCCGACCAGCTGATGCACGATCGCGGACATCGGGCCCTTGTACGGAACGCGGCCTTCGACACCCTCCGGCACCAGCTTGTCGAGCTCCGAGGTCGTGTCCTGGAAATAGCGGTCCTTGCTGCCTTGCGCTTGCGACATCGCGCCGAGCGAACCCATGCCGCGGTAGCTCTTGTAGGAGCGGCCCTGGTACAGCTCGACTTCGCCCGGCGCCTCTTCGGTACCGGCGAACATCGAGCCGATCATCACGCAGTGCGCGCCGGCGGCCAGCGCCTTGGCCACGTCGCCGGAAAAGCGGATGCCGCCGTCGGAGATAACCGGGATGCGGTTGCCGCGCAGCCCCTCGGCAGCGGCCATCACCGCGCTGATCTGCGGCACGCCGACGCCGGCCACGACACGTGTGGTGCAAATCGATCCGGGCCCGATGCCGACCTTGACGGCATCGGCGCCGGCGTCCGCCAGCGCCAGCGCGCCCTCGGCAGTGGCGATGTTGCCGCCGATCAATTGCAGCTTCGGATACTTCTTCTTGATCTTCGCAACGCGGTCGAGCACGCCCTTGCTGTGGCCATGCGCGGTGTCGACCACGATGATGTCGACGTCGGCCTCGACCAGCTGGGCGACGCGGTCCTCGGTCTCCGGGCCGGTGCCGACCGCGGCGCCAACACGCAGGCGGCCTTCGCCGTCCTTGCACGCGAGCGGATAGTCGCTCGACTTCTGGATGTCCTTGACCGTGATCATGCCGCGCAGCTTGAACTTGGCGTCGACGACCAGGACTTTCTCGATGCGGTGCTCGTGCAACTTGCGGATGACCTCGTCGCGCGAGGCGCCCTCGCGCACCGTGACCAGGCGTTGCTTGGGCGTCATCGCAATCGACACCGGCTCGGTGAAGCGGCGTTCGAAGCGCAGGTCGCGGCTGGTGACGATGCCAACCAGCTGGCCGTCCTTGTCCACCACCGGGACGCCGGAGATGCGGTTGGCGCGGGTCAGCTTGAGCACCTCGCCGATGCTCATGTCGGGCGGCACCACGATCGGCTCGGTGATGACACCGGACTCGTACTTCTTGACTGCGCGCACCTCGGCCGCCTGCTGCGCCGCGGTCATGTTCTTGTGGACGATGCCAAGCCCGCCTTCCTGCGCCAGCGCGATCGCGAGCCGCGACTGGGTCACGGTGTCCATCGCCGAGGACAGCAGCGGGATGTTGAGCGCGATCGTGCGGGTGAGCTGGGTCTTGAGCTCGACCTGTCGCGGCAGGACTTCCGAGTACGCCGGCTGGAGCAGGACGTCGTCGAAGGTCAGCGCTTCGGTCTGGATGCGCATGTGAGAAGAGCCCTTCGCAGGGCTCCGGGGCGTGCTTTTCGGGTTTTTGTATGCGGCCATGGAATATTATACAGAATGATTTCGCCCACCCCAACGCGCCAGGTTTACACCGTTTCCGAGCTGGCCGGGCTGCTGCGCGGGCTGGTCGAAAGCGCCCTGCCGGCGCTGTGGATCGAGGGCGAGGTTTCCAACTTCAGGAATCCATCCGGCCACTGGTACTTCACGCTGAAGGACGCCCAGTGCCAGATCCGCTGCTGCATGTTCAAGGGCCGCAATTACCTGGTGCGGCCGTCGCCGAAAGACGGTGACCAGGTGCGGCTGCGCGCGCAGCTCGGCTACTACGAGGGTCGCGGCGAGCTGCAGCTGGTGGTCGAGCACCTCGAGCCGGCCGGTGAAGGCGCGCTGCTGCGCTCGTTCGAGCAGCTGAAGGCGAAGCTCGCCGCCGAGGGCCTGTTCGACCAGAAGCTCAAGCGCCCGCTGCCGGCGGTGCCGCGCGGCATCGGCATCGTGACGTCCGCCACCGCCGCGGCGCTGCAGGACATCCTGACCACACTGCGCAGGCGCTATCCGCTCGGCCGCGTGTTCGTCGACGCAGTGCCCGTGCAGGGCGATGCCGCCTGCCCCGCTGTGTGTCACGCACTGAAGACGCTGCCGCAGCGCGCACCTGTCGATGTGATCATCCTGGCGCGCGGCGGCGGCTCCCTCGAAGACCTGTGGTGCTTCAACCACGAGAGCATCGCGCGCGCGATCCGCGCCTGCGCGGTCCCCGTCGTGACCGGCATCGGGCACGAGATCGACTTCACCATTGCCGACTTCGCTGCCGACCTGCGCGCGCCGACGCCGACCGGCGCCGCCGAGCGCGTCGCGCCGGATGTCGCCGATTGGCGCGCCCAGCTCGACGAACTCGGGTCGGGCCTTGCGAATGCGATGCGCGCACGCCTCGAGACGCTGCGCCTTTCGCTCGACGGCCGCCGCGAGCGCCTGGACCGGGCGCACCCGGGTCGGCGCCTTCAGCAGATCCACCAGCGGCTCGACGAGCTCCACGAAAGGCTGCGCCAGGGACTCAACCGCGGACTCGCCGAGCGGCGCAAGCACCTCAAGGGCCTCACGGCGCTGGTGAAGTCGCTGGGACCGGCCGCGGTGCTGGCGCGAGGTTATGCCATCGTGCACGCGGCGGACGGGTCGATCGTGCGCGACGCGGCGGCGGTGGAGGCCGGCGCCGCGCTGGAAATCGCGCTCGCCCGTGGAGCCGTGCACGCTACTGCAAACGGCAAGGCTCGCAAGTTGTCATCCTGAGCGAAAGCGAAGGATCGCGTACCGAAGCGGGCCGCCAGTTAAACGCGATCCCTCGCTACGCTCGGGATGACACGGGGTGCCATCAACCCAAGTGCGTCGCGAATGTCCAGTGATATCCGTCGATGTCCTTGTACACGGCCGTGCGATCTCGCCAGAACTGGTCGGTCGGCGCCTGCACTTCAGTAGCCCCTGACCGCCGCGCGCGCACCGCGAGCGCGTCGACATCCGGCACATAGACATAGATCGACAGGCTGTCACTCGCGCCCTGCGCCGGCGGCTGCAGGCCCATCGAGCCCTCGACCGGCCCGAACATGATCATCGCGCCGCCGAGGCCCATGCCGGCGTGCTGCACGCTGCCGTCTTCGCCGCGCATCAGCTGGCCCAGCACCTTGAAACCAAACGCTTTGGCGTAAAACTCGACACTGGCCTGGCCGTTGCGCACCGTCATGTACGGCGACAATGTGGGCCAGCCGGCCGGGTTGCCGTCCTTGCCGCGCGCCGGCTTTTTCGGCGCTGCCTTGGTTTTTTTCGGGGCCGCTTTCTTCTTCGGGGCGACCTTCTTCGCGGGCACTCTCTTCTTGGCCGGCTTCTTTGCCATGGATATCTCCGGGATCAGGGTCCGAAAGGGTAACGCTATTTCCAACGATCCCGCTGGCGCGCGCGCTTCTTCACCTGGCGACCCGTCAGCACGTTTTTCTTGCCCTTGAACGGGTTGTCGCCGGTCTTCACTTCGACGCGCAGCGGCAAGCCCTTGAGGTCGAAGGCGCGGCGGAATTCATTGGTGAGGTAGCGCGTGTACGCGACCGGCAATTTTTCTGTCTGGTTGCCGTGCACGATGATGGTGATCGGGTCGCGGCCGCCGAGGTGCGCGTAACGCAGCTTGATGCGCCGGCCGACCACCGCCGGGGGCTGATGGTCGAACACCGCCTTCTCCAGCGCGCGGGTAAGGTCCGGCGTCTTGATCACGCGCTTGGTCGCCGCGGCGACATCGTCGACGTCCTTCATCAGTTCGCCGAGGCCGGAGCCGTGCAGCGCGGCGATGAAGTGGATCGGCATGAAGTCGAGGAACGGCAGCTTGAAGTCGATCGCTTCGCGCACGCGCTGGCGCGCCTTGCCCTCGAGGCCGTCCCACTTGTTGACCGCCAGCACCAGGCCGCGACCGCGCTCGGCGACGAGTCCCAGCAGCCGCGCATCGTGCACGCCGATCTCGTCCTGTGCGTCGACCACGGCGATGACGACGTCGGCCTGGTCGATCGCCTGCAGCGATTTCACCACCGAGATTTTTTCGACGAGTTCGCTGACGCGCGCGCGGCGGCGGATGCCGGCGGTGTCGACCAGCTCATAGTCGCGGCCGTCATATTGAAACGGCACGGTGATGGAGTCGCGCGTGGTGCCGGGCTGGTCGGCGGTCAACACCCGATCCTCACCGACCAGCCGATTCACCAGCGTCGACTTGCCGACGTTGGGCCGGCCGATGATGGCGACGCGCGTGGCGCCGCGCTTGCTCGAGGTCGTCGTCGCGGCATCGGCGGCCGGCGCGAAAGCCGCCAGCGCCACCTCGAGCGCGCCGCCAATTCCCTGCCCACGCTCGGCGGAGACCAGCTTCGGATCGCCCAGGCCAAGCCGGAAGAAATCGGCGGCGGCGTCGGCGCTCATGCCCTCGGCCTTGTTGATCAGCACCTGCACCGGCTTGCCGCGACGGCGCAGGTCGCGCGCGATGGTCTGGTCGATGCGGGTCATTCCCGCGCGCGCGTCGGTCAGGAACAGGATGGCGTCAGCCTCGTCGAGCGCGAGCTTCGCCTGGTCCTCGGCAAGCCGCGCCAGCCGGTCGCCCGCGTCAGGGCCGAGGCCGCCGGTGTCGACGACGATGAAGCGCTTGCCACCATGCTCGGCGAAGCCGTACTGGCGGTCGCGCGTGAGCCCTGGCAGGTCGGCGACGAGCGCGTCGCGTGTGCCAGTGAGCCGATTGAACAGCGTGGACTTGCCGACGTTCTGCCGGCCGACCAGCACGATGACCGGCAGGGTCGCGGTCATCGTGGCGGGCTCAGTCCGTCGCCTGGACGCCGACCGCCGCGATTTCGCCGTCGTCTGCGAGGACGTACAGCAGGTCGTCGTGCGACACCATCGGCGCGCTGACCGGGTCATCGACCGCGCGCACGCGCGCGACGATGCGGCCATCCTGCGACGCGAGCCAGTGCACGTAGCCCTCGAAGTCGGCGACCACGATGTAGCCGTCGACCACGACCGGCGGCGAAAGGCGGCGGTACTTGAGGCCTTCCTGCTTCCAGGCGGCTGCGCCGCTCTGCGCATCGAGGCCCCACACGACGCCATCCTCGTCGGTCACGGAAATCAAGGTACCGGCGATTGCCACGCCGCTGTAGCTCTTCACCGGCCGGCGCCACGCGACGCGGCCGTCCTCGAGGCTGATCGCGGCGAGCTCGCCGCCGAAGCTGACGGCGTAGACGCCGTCGTTGGTCACGATCGGGTCGGCGTCGACGTCGACGATGCGCTCCAGCTCAGAACGCCCCGCTGGCGCGGCGACCACTTCTTCCCACAGCGTCTCGCCGGTATCGAGGCGCAGCGCTACGATGCGGCCGTTGTCGAGGCCGACGTAAACGGCCCCGCCGCTCAGCAGCGGCGCCGACAAGCCACGCAAGGTCAGCGGCGGCACCGCGCGGTCGAAGCTCCAGATGCGCGCGCCGCTGCCGGCGTTGAGCCCGAAAATCTTGCCGTCACCGCAGCGCACGACGACGATGCGGCCGTCGCTCACCGGCGGCGCCATCACCTCGCTCGACACCGGCGCGCGCCACACCAGCGAGCCGTCGGCGCGCTTCAGCGCGATGACTTCGGCATCGAGCGTGCCGACCAGCACCAGGTCGGCGGCGACGAAAGGACCCGCGATGACGCGGGCCTTGGTCTCGGCCGCCCACAGCTTCTTGCCGTCGCGGGGGCTCAACGCATAAACGTTGCCCTCGACATCGGCAGTGACCGCGACGTCGGACTCAACCGCTAGCCGAAGCCGCGTGTGCAACTCATCGTTGCCGTTGCCTGGGGACTCGTCCCACAAGACGCGCGGCTTCAGGGCCGGCGACTCCACCTTGACCAGCTCAGCGGGCTCGCGGATCGGGCCCTTGTCGCTGCAGCCAAGCGCCAACGTTGCCAGCAGCAGCACCGGCACGCCCCCAACGAGGCGTTTCACGAGGCGACTCCGGCGAGGTCATCCAGCTTGCGCTGCAGGCCCTGGCGCGACGCGGCCTGCGGGCCGAGCGCGAGCGCCTTTTCGTAGGCGCTGCGCGCAGCGGCGCGGTCGCCCTTGCCGAGCAGGATGTCGCCGCGCAACTCCTGGTACAGGGCTGCGAACGCATCGTCGTCGGCGACCTCAAGCTGCTTGAGGGCGTCATCGGCGCGATCGAGCTGCCACAACACGCGTGCCAGGCGCAGGCGGGCGATCTTCTTCAGGCCGGGATCCTTCGAGTTGGCCACGGCCCATTCCAGGTGCTTGCGGGCCTCGTCGAAGTTGCCGCCCTGCACCGCCAGGTTCGCGAGCTGCAGTGCAGCCTGCGACGCATACGGCGTGCCGGCGAAATCGGCGGTCAGCGAGCTGCCAAGCTCCGCGGCACGCGCGGCTTGGTCGGGGCCGAGCTTTCGCAGGTCCTCATAGATCTGCGAGGCCTTTTCGGATTTCGCCGCGCGCGAGTCCTGCCAGGCCTCCCAGCCGAAAATACCGGCAAGGCCGAGCACCAGGCCCCCGGCCAGCGCCATCCAGTTTTCGCGCCACCAACGGCGCAGCTGCTCGACTTGAGCTTCGTCTTCGTAATGGGAGGACATGCGTTCTCTATGTGGTTACGGTTGCAGCAGGGCCGCGAGGCGGGACGGCAATTCGTCCCACGTGCATTCGGCCTGGGATGAGTCGCGCAGCGATTTTACTTGAACCGACTGCCGAGCGGCTTCGGCATCGCCCAGGATCAGGGCGAGGCGCGCGCCTGACTTGTCGGCGCGCTTGAGCTGGGCTGGCAACTTGCCGCCGGCCGCGTTGAGTACCAGGCGCAACGAGGGCAGCGTGTCGCGGAGGCGCTCGGCCAGCGCGGCGCCAGCAGCCTGCGTGTTTTCGCCGGCCGAGCACAGGTAAACGTGCGGCGCGATATCGGGCAGCGCGGTCCCAGCCTGCTTGAGCAAAAGGATCAGGCGCTCGATGCCGGCTGCCCAACCGATGGCCGCGGTGGGCGAGCCGCCGAGCATCTCCACCAGCCCGTCGTAACGGCCGCCAGCCAGCACGGTGCCTTGGGCGCCGAGCTTGTCGGTGGTCCACTCGAATACGGTGCGCGAGTAGTAATCGAGCCCGCGCACGATGCGCGGGTTGACGCGGTAAGCGATGCCGAGCGCATCCAGGCCGGCGCGGACCGCGTCGAAATGCACGCGCGACTCTTCATCCAGGTAGTCGAGCAGGCTCGGCGCATCGGCCACTGCGGCGAGCGTGCCGGGGTCCTTGCTGTCGAGCGCCCGCATCGGGTTGGCGTCGAGGCGGCGGCGCGAGTTCTCGTCCAGCCGGTCCTCGCGGCTGCGCAGGAACTCGATCAGGGCGGCGCGGTAACGTGTGCGTGCCGCCAGCGTGCCGAGCGAGTTGAGTTCCAGCGTCACGTGCGGCGCAAGCCCGAGCCGGCGCAGCAGCCGCGCCGAGATGGCGATGACCTCGACGTCGATGTCCGGCCCGGCCATGCCGTAGGCCTCGACGTTGAACTGGTGGAACTGGCGGTAGCGGCCGGCCTGCGGCCGCTCGTGGCGGAACACCGGTCCGGCGCACCACAGGCGCTGCTGCTGGTTGTGCAGCAGCCCCTGCTCGAGGCCGGCGCGCACCACGCCCGCGGTGAACTCGGGGCGCAGCGTCAGGCTGTCGTTCTCGCGGTCCTTGAAGGTGAACATCTCCTTCTCGACTACGTCGGTCACCTCGCCGATCGCGCGCTGGTAGAGCTCGGTGCGCTCCAGCAGCGGCAGCCGCACCTCGCCGTAGCCGTAGGCCGCGAACACCTGCGCGGCGCACTCATGCACGAACTGCCACGCCGCCGCGTCGGCGGGCAGAACGTCGTTGAATCCGCGTACGGACTGGAATTTGGCCATATAGGGGTTAGGGATTGGGGGTTAGGGATTAGGGAAAAGATGCATTTCCCTAACCCCTAATTCCTAACCCCTTCCTCTCCCTGATCTTTTCCCGCACGAGTTTCTCAAGCCGGTCGACCAGCTCCTCATTCTTGAACTTGTGCTGGATGCGACCGTCCTCATAGATCGAGTTCGGGTAGCCGCCGGCGACGCCAATCGCGGCCTCGCGCGACTCGCCCGGACCGTTGACCACGCAACCGATCACGGCGACGTCCATTGGCTCGTCGATGTCCTCGAAGCGGCGCTCGAGCTCGGCTACCGTCTTGATGACGTCGAAGTTCTGTCGCGAGCAGCTCGGGCAGGCAATCAGGTTGATGCCGCGGTGGCGCAGGTGCAGCGACTTGAGGATGTCCCAGCCGACCTTCACTTCCTCGACCGGGTCGGCTGCGAGCGAGATGCGCAGGGTGTCGCCGATGCCCTCCGCCAGCAGCATGCCGAGGCCGATCGACGACTTCACCGCGCCAGCGCGCAGGCCGCCCGCCTCGGTGATTCCCAGGTGCAGCGGCACGTCGGTGAGCGACGCCAGCTTGCGGAACGCGGCAACGGTCATGAACACGTCGGAGGCTTTCAGGCTGACTTTGTAGTCGTGAAAATCGTGGCGGTCGAGGATCTCCATGTGCCGCAGCGCCGAGTCGACCAGCGCGTCGGCATTGGGCTCGCCGTATTTCTGCTGGATGTCCTCCTCGAGCGAGCCGGCGTTGACGCCGATGCGGATCGGCACGCCGTGATGGCGCGCGCAGGCGATGACCTCCTTCACCTTCTTCTCGCCGCCGATGTTGCCGGGGTTGATGCGCAGGCAATCGGCGCCGCCCTCGGCCGCGGCGATCGCGCATTTGTAGTTGAAGTGGATGTCGGCGATGAGCGGGAAATAGCCAACCTGCTGCTTGATCTGCTTGAACGCCTCGGCGGCCTTCAGCGTCGGCACCGACACGCGCACCAGGTCCGCGCCGGCTTTCGCGCACGCCTTGATCTGCGCGACCGTCGCGGCGACATCCTCGGTGTCGGTGCTGGTCATGGTCTGCACCGCGATCGGCGCGTCGCCGCCAATGGCAACGCGGCCGACGCGGATCTGGCGCGACACGCGCCGCTGGATGGTGTGCTGGGATTTCATCGCCGGAGCGTTACGGCACCGTGAAGCGCGCGGTGTCGTTCTGGGCGTTGATGTGGGCGGAGAAGTCCACCGGCGCGCCGCCGAAGCGGACTTTCACGTTCTGGGCGTTGCCGAGGAACACGGTGTAAGGGGGCTGGCCGTCGAGCGCCTTGCGCTCGCCGCCGCGCACCAGGCCGATGGCCAGCGTGCGCCCGCGGGTATCTTCCACGCGGATGAACGAGGCTTCGCTGAACTCGAGGACGAGCTGGCCGGGCGTGGCCGCCGGCCCAGCATCCGCGAGCGGCGCCGGTTCCGGCGCCGGTTCCGGCGCCGGCGCGGCGGCGGGTGGCGTCGTAGCGACAGGATTCCCGGCCGGTTCGGCACCCTGCACGCTTGGCGTGGGTATGGCGGTGGCCTCCGGCTGGGGCTGTGTCTGGGGCCCGGACTGCGGCGCGGGTGCGGCCGCGGGCGTTTCCACCGGTGCCGGCGCCAGCCGCTCCGCCGGCTTGCGGTCGGCAAGCGCAAAGCCGAGCGCCGCAAGCACGATCACCGCGATGCCGATCCAGATGCCCTGGCCCTT
>DATLBT010000113.1:0-23162 GCA_035526825.1 Verrucomicrobiia bacterium
GCTCGAAGCGGCATCGTGCCAGTGCTACGAACTCGGGCTCGCGCTCTACAGGCGAGCGCTCGGCTCCCCGGAACGCCGCGCGAACGTCTCAGGATCGGCGCGGCACGACCAGCAAGAGCACACCCGCCACCAGCACGCCGAGGCCCGCCCATAAGGGCACGTTGACGTGCTGCTTTTCGTCAACGGACAGCTTCAGCGGGCCCAGGTCGGCGGTATGCCGGTCCTTGGTGAAGCTGAAACCGCCATACACCAGGCCGAAAACGCCCGCGACGATCAGGACGATGCCGAGAATCTGGATCGGCTTCATGGCGAGGCTAACTGCGCGGCTTGTGGATCAGGTTGTTGGTGACGTGCTGAACGCCGGCAACGCCGCTGGCGATTTCAGTCGCCTTGTCGATCTGCCACTGCGAGTCGACGAAGCCCGACAATTGCACCGTGCCCTCGAAAGTCTTGACCTCGATGTCGAGGGAGTTGACGTCCTTCTCCGCCAGCAACGCGGACTTCACCTTGGTGGTGATGGCGGAATCGTCGATGACTTCGCCCGTCGAGCGCGCGTGCTGGTCGTGGGCGCAACCTGCGACAACCGCCGCACAGGACAGCATGGCGGCGGTCAGCAGGATTTTCAGGGTCGGGATCATCATGGCGGGTTCCTTGGCGGGAGATGTGTGACCGAAGCCTGCACGGCCGGTGGGCGCGGGTCGGTGCGGTTCCGCACCGAGCCGGAATTCGAGTCAGCAACGGGGAACCCGGCCACCTGAAACTGATGGCAGACCACCCGTTCGTGGCACAGGATCGGCGTGGGCATGTCGACCGGACGATCTTGTGCGACCGGTGCCAGGTTCAGGAACATCGCGATGAGGGGCATGAACAGGGTCATGCCGCAGTGTTGCGCGGGGTGGCGCAAATATCTGTGCGTTGAGAGACACAGTTGCGCGCAAGCCGTGGCGTGCGTGTTCTCACGCACAGACAGCGACATCGGCGGACGGCGATCCTGCGGATTCCCGACACGCCACTCCACGCCACTTTCCAGGAATTCACCATGCCCACCAAGCCCTTCAACTTCGAAACCGACTCCAATGGCTACGGCGATGTCCTGCGTCCCGAAGCCGGCGCGGTTCCACCGACGCTCGCCGCCGACGACATGCAGAGCTTTGGCGCGGACGGCGATCTCGGCACCCAGGCCAAGGAAGGGCTTGCGGAGCGCGTCGCAAGCGCCAAGGAAACCCTTGCTGACACCGCCACGACCATCGCCGATCGCGCACGGTCGACGGCCGCTGCAACCGACACCTATGTGCGCCAGAGTCCATGGCAGGCCGTCGGCATCGGTGCCGCTGCGGGGGCCGTTACCGGTTTCGTCCTCGGCTTCCTGCTTGCACGCCGGTAGGCGCCGGTCGGCGATGAATACGGCGACGCGCCGCACTACGCACGAGTCCGGCACCTCGCCGCTGGATGCGGTCCGCATGCTGCGCGCCAGCAGCGGGCCGCTGCTGGCGCAAGCCCAGTTGCACGGGCAGCTCGCGCAGGTCGAGTGGCAGGAGCAAAAACAACGTTTGCTGCGCATGCTCGTGACGACGCTGCTGGGCTTTGCCGGGCTGCTCTGCGCCGTGCTCACCGCCAGCGCGCTGGCCGTGGCGGCGAGCTGGAATGCGGGTTACGGGTACGGCCTTGCAATGCTCGGTGCACTCGCCTTGATTTACGCCGCCTGCACCGCCGTTGCGTGGCGGCGCTTGCGGGCGCTGGCAGCGATGGCGGGCGATGCCTTCGCCGCATCGCGCGAGGAACTCGCGGCGGATGCCCAACTATTGAAAGGCAAGCTATGAACTACGAGCACGCCGTAAGCGCGCAGCGGTGGCAGCTGCGCGAACGACTGGCCGAGCAACAGGTGCTGATGGCCACCCTCGCTGCCGCCGAGGTCCAGCAGGCCGCGACCGCGACCGCCGAGTGGCCGCGCAGCCTGACGATGCGCCTGCTGGTCCGCAGGCCGCTGCTGGTGACGATGGCGCTGCGCTGGATTGCAGGTCCGCGCATTGCCGGCGCGTTGCTGGCGGGCCTTGCGCTGGGCCGACTGCTGCGGGCCCGGGGTCGACCCTAGCGCGTGCCATGGCGCTCAATGGGCTGCTGCTCATCGCCATCCTCACGGTGCTTTATTACGGACGCGACGTGGTGCTGCCGATGGTGGCAGCGCTGATTCTCAGCCTCGTATTGGTGCCCGCAGTGCGAGGGCTGCACCGGATCCGCATCCCGCGCGCCGTGGGCGCTGCGTTCGTGGTGCTGGGCCTGGTCGTGGCGTTCGCGGCGGGCATCTACACCCTCGCCGAGCCGGCGCGCGAGTGGCTGGAGCGCGCGCCACAGGGCTTGCGCGACCTCGGCGCCAAGCTCAGCTACTTCACCGGCCAGGTCAGCGAGGTGAGTCGCGCGACCGAGCAGGTGCGCGACCTGACCGAGAATCTCACCGGCAACGATCGCGCCCCCGAGGTCACGGTGACTTCGACGAGCGCGGTCAGCGGGCTGCTGGATGGCGCCGGCCAGTTCTCGTTGAGCGCGGCGAGCACGCTGCTCTTGCTGTACTTCCTGCTGGCTTCGGGAGACCTGTTCCTGCGCAAGGCCATTGCCGCCACGCCGCGCCTGGCGGACCAGAAGCGCGTGGTCGACATCGCCCACCAGGTCGAAGCCTCGGTGTCGCGCTACCTGTTCGCCGTGACGCTGATCAATCTCGCGCTCGGCGGCACGGTGGCGCTGGCCTTGTATCTGCTCGGCGTGCCCAACCCGCTGCTGTGGGGACTGATGGTCGCAGCGCTGAACTTCATTCCCTATCTGGGCGAGTTCATCATCATCGCCTCGCTCACCGTCGTCGGATTGCTCAGCTTCGAAGGGGTCTGGCGCGGCCTGCTGGTGCCCGGTGTGTTTTGCGTGCTGTCGGTGGCCGAGCGCTATTTCGTGACGCCCATGGTGGTCGGCCGAAGGCTCAGCCTGAATCCGGTGGTCATCGTGCTGTCAGTGATGTTCTGGGGCGGCATGTGGGGCATCGTTGGCGCGCTGCTCGCGGTGCCGATCCTGGTCACGCTGAAGGTGCTGTGCGATCACCACCCGCGACTCAAGCCGTTCGGCCTCTTCCTCGAGGCCTAAAAAAACCGCCGCGCAGCTCCGTGAGGAGCATGCGCGGCGTACCTGCTGGCCCCGGCCGGGAGTAAAACCGGGATCGCAGTTCGAAATCGGCGGGAATCTTGCCGGCCGGATTGGGCCTCGTCCGTGCGGTAAACCGCCAACTCAATCGCGGTTACTGAGCAGGGCGTAATGGGTTGCATAGACGTCCCGGTACCATTCGTCCTGCACGAAATACACGCGCTGGCCGCAGGCGTCGTACTCGCTGCAATGAAGTTTCCAGCGACGCGCCTCACCCGGACGCACCCGCAGGTAGATCGGCTCCAGCTGCCGCGGACCGCGCTCGATGATCATCGGCTCGTAAAGGATGCGCGGCGGCGGCGCGCTACCGAGAGCGATGCGCCCGTAGAAATCGGGGTCGACGTTCACCGCTGGCACGCCGACCGGGGTAGCCGGCAGTGGCGCCGACAGCATCAGAATCGAGGAGATGAGCACGAGCACCGTTCCCGACAGCAGCACTGAACCGTGCGTGTACAGGGACATATTGCGGCTCCGTTACGAGCGTGTGCTCAGTACCCGGAACCATATTCCTTATTTTCGTGTCGGTCCGTTCGGTGACGCACTATTTGCAAAAAAGATTGTTGGCGTGCCCGGAGGGAGTCGAACCCCCGACCTGCGGCTTAGAAGGCCGCTGCTCTATCCAACTGAGCTACGGGCACGCATTGCCGGAAGCGGCGAGAGTGTAGCAACAGGCCTGCCTCTCCCGATCAAGAAATCCTCCTTATGTCGTTTTGGTTTGCGGCCGCGAGCGGCAGGGTCACCCAGAAACGGCTGCCCTTGCCGTAGTCACTGGTCAGGGACACGGCGCCGCCCATCAGTTGAGCGAGCTTCTGCGACAGGTGGAGGCCCAGTCCCGTGCCTTCGCTCCGCCCGCGTTCCAGGCGCGAAAAGGCACGAAACAGCCGACCCGTGTGCTCCGGCTTGATGCCAATACCGGTGTCGCTCACGGCGATTTCGGCCACCGGCCGGCCGCTAACCTGGCGTCCGGTCAACTCCAGCGTCACGGCACCTGCGTCGGTGAACTTGATCGCGTTGCCGGCCAGATTCATCACGATCTGGCGCAGCTTGCGCAGGTCCGCCGTCACCGTCACGGGCCGCCCCGGCAGGCGCAGCGAAAAGTCCAGGCGTTTGGCCTGTGCCAGCGGTCGCAACGTCGTGTGCACCGCGGTCAGCAGGGCACAACAATCCACGTCCTGCGAGTAAAGCTCGTTCTTGCCAGCATCGAGCGACGCGAGGTCGAGCAGGTCGCTCACCAGCGCGAGCAGGTGGCCGCCCGCCTCCCGGATGCAGCGCACCTGCCCCTGTTGGCTCGGGTTGAGCGATTGCGGATTTGCCAGCAGCAAATCGGCGAAGCCGAGTATGGCGTTCAGCGGCGTGCGCAACTCATGGTTCGTACTGGTCAGCCGTTCCGACATGGCCTGGCCCGCCTGTTCCAACAGGCGGTTGGCAGCGTGCATTTCGGCGCTGAGTTGCTCCGCGGCGTGCTGCTCGACCTGCCGCTGCCGCGCATCATGTGCCTCGCGCAGCGCGGCTCGGATCGCCGGCGCCAACCGGATCAGTCGATCCTTCAATATGTAGTCCCGGGCGCCCTCCTCGGTGAGCCTGACGACGATGTCCTCGACCAGTGCCCCGGTCACGACGATCACCGGCACGTCCGGCAACTCCTGCCGCGCCAGCCGCAATGCCGAGCGGCCGTCGAAGCCCGGCAGTACGCAGTCCACGAGTACCACGTCCGGCCCGAACGCGCCGAGCGCGCGCATGAACGCGTCCTGCGTCATGACACGCTGCGCCACGAAGGCCACGCCGGCCCGGTGCAGCGCGTGCTGGATCAGCTCGGCATCGTCGGCGCTGTCCTCGAGAAGCAGGATGCGGATCGGCTCCAGAGCAGTCATGACGTCCCCCGGGTGGTCCCGCCGGCAGCCACCGGTACCGAGAAAAAGAAGGTCGCCCCGTCGCCGGGCCGGCCCTCGGCCCAGACCCGCCCGCCGAGCCTGCCGATCGCGCGCTTGACGATGGCCAGACCCATGCCGCTGCCCGGAAACTCGGAGGCGCCGTGCAGGCGCTGGAACGGGATGAACAGCTTGCCCACGTACTCCATCTCGAAACCGGCGCCATTGTCGCGCACGAAACAGATCGCCGTGCCGTCGGGCCGCGGCGTGCTGCCGATCTCGATGCGCGCATGGGGCGTCTTGCCGGTGTACTTCCAGGCGTTGTCGATCAGGTCATTCAACGCGATCCGCAACAACTGCGCGTCGGCGCTCGCAACGAGGCCGTCGGCAACGCTGAATTCCACCGCCCGGCCCGGCTCGTTCTCACGCAACTCGCCGACGATCTCGCGCGCCATCGCGCTCACGTCCACCCGCTGGATCTTCACAGGCGCATTCGACACGCGTGCGAGCCTGAGCAGGTCGTCCACGAGCTTTGTCATCAGCTTTGCGCCAGCAGCAACGCGGGCAAGGCGCGCGCGTCCCTGGTCGTCGAGCCTGGCAGCATCCTCTTCGAGCAACGCCTCACAGAAGCCGCTGATGCAACGCAGCGGCGCTTTCAAGTCATGCGAAATGGAATAGGCAAAAGCCTGCATCTCGCGGGTCACTGCCTCCAGTTCCGCCGTTCGTTCCGCGACCCGCTGTTCGAGTTCGGCGTTGAGGCGCCTCAACTCGAAGTCTTCCTTCCGGCGTCCGTCGGAGCGGGACGGTTGTTGCGTGGTCATGACCGCTCGGGTCGCATCCACTGCGGCCGACCACCTTTCCAAGGGCCGGTTGATCAGCAGCCAGTACAGTCCCAGGTTGGACGCCACCTGCGCGAACTCCTCGAACTTCACCGGCTTGGAGACGAAGCTGTTTGCGCCAAGGCGGTAGGCCTCTGCCACGTCCTCCTCCTGGGTGGATGAGGTCATCACCACGATCGGTAGCGACCGCGTGCGCGGGTCAGCGCGGACGGCGGTCAGCACTTCCAGACCATCAACCTTGGGCAGCTTGATGTCGAGCAGCACCACCTTGGGATGGCTCTCTTGTGCGCGAACGAAATCGAGCGCGGCTGCGCCGTCCTTCACCCACTTGAGCCGGGAGGCAAGGGCGCGCTTGCCCAGGGCGCGGATGACAACCTCGGCGTCCTCCGGACTGTCCTCCACCAGCAAGATTTCGATGTCTTCCACATTTTTCATGTCGGGACTCCGTGGGTTACCGGCGGTTCGCACCGCGGCAGCGAAAAGCCGAAAGTGGCGCCGGCGCCCGGCCGGCTCTCGGCCCAGACCCGGCCGCCATGCTTGGTAACGATGCGCTGCACGATGGAAAGCCCGATGCCGGTACCGGGAAACTCATCGGCGGCATGCAGGCGCTGAAAAATTCCGAACAGCTTGCCGACATACCGCGAGTCGAATCCGACGCCGTTGTCGGAAATCTCGTACAGGGCTTCGTCGCCTTTGACGCGCCCGCGAAACGTAATGGCAGGATCAGGGCGCTTTCCCGAGAACTTGACGGCATTGGTCAGCAGGTTCACCAGCACCTGGCGGATCAGCGCAGGGTCCGCGCAGGCCGACGGGACCGACGTGACCGAGAAATCCGCGCGGCGCCCGTCCGCCGGCGAAATCCCGGCAAACACTTCGCGGGCGAGCGGCTCCATGGCCAGTGAGGCCCAGCGAAGGCTTTGGGTTCCCGCCCGCGAAAAGTCGAGCAGGTCGCCGATCAGCTGGCCCATGCCGGTGACGTTTTTGCGGACGACGTCCAGCAGGCGGCGCCCCTCCGTATCGAGTTGCGCCGCGTGATCCTGCAATAGCATCGAGCAGAAGCTGTCCGCCGCGCGCAGCGGCGCGCGCAGGTCATGCGAAACGGAGGAGCTGAACGCCTTGAGATCCGTGATGGCGGCCTCCAGTTCGGCCGTTCGCTCGAACACGCGTCGGTCCAACTGTGCATTCAGTCGGCGGAGCTCCCCGTCGGCTCGGTCGCGCGCTGCCTGCAGCGCCACGCGCTCGCTGACGTCGCGGATGATCGCGGTGAAAAATTGCCGCCCGCCCGACTCGACGCGGGACAGGGACGCTTCGATCGGGAATGTTTCGCCGTTGCGGCGTGAGCCGGAGATGGACCGCGCTGCCGCCACGTGACCGGCCTTGCGCAGCTCATCGAAGTGGCAGACCTGCGCCGTGAGCAAGGGCGCGGGGATGAGCACTTCGAATGGCTGCCCGTGCAGTTCCTGCGCCGAGTAGCCAAACATTTTCTCGGTGGCGGCATTGACGAGCACGATGCGCTTGTCTTCGTCGACGGTCACGATAGCATCCATTGCCGTCATGACGATGCAGTCGAGGCGACGCTGGGTTTCTCGCGCCACGCGCTCTGCCTCGACAAGCTGCTCCCGGTGGGCATTCTGCTGTTTCATGCGTTGAACGATGGGCTATGCGCCTGGGTCGATCTGTCAGAAAAGCTTGGGACTTCCCGAGCAAGAGCTTGTTTTGAGGCTCGCGCGCCGGACACCGGGCCACGAGCGGGGTTCCCCCACTCCGACAGTCAAATCGACCTGACAGATGCGCTCGTTGGCGCTGCATATCTTGGCGCCACGCTGCAGATCGGTTCCCTGCAGCGCACCGACAGCGACATCGCGGGCAACCTGGAGCCAATACAGATCGCGCCGAGCAGCAGTGCAAGCGCGAATATTCAAGGAGTCTTGTGAAACATTTCAATCAGAAGCAAAACCCGGTGCGCCTGCTGATGGCCATCGGCGCGGTAGCGGTATCAGTGGGATCGGGCCAGGCGCTCGCGGATACGGCCTCGGCAGACGCCACGGCCAGCGTCGTGACGCCGATCTCGATCTCGAACACGGCCGACCTGGCCTTCGGCAAGTTTGCACGTGGCGCCGGCGGTTCGGTGGTCATGGCGCCCAATGGCACTCGTTCGGGCAGCGGCGTCGTGCTGCTGAGCGGCACGCCGGGTGCTGCGGCGAGCTTCACGGTGTCCGGTGAGCCGAGCGTGACCTACGCGATCACCTTGCCCGGCACGGTGGAGATCACCGACGGCGCCAGCGGCAGCATGGACGTGGCGTCCTTCACGAGCTCGCCTTCGGCCACGGGCACGCTCTCGTCGGGCGGCAGCCAGACCGTCAACGTCGGCGCCACCCTGGCCGTCGGCGCGACGCAGACCGCGGGGGCCTACACGGGCTCCTTCGACGTCAGCGTCGAGTACAACTAAGTCGCATGGCATCAACGGAGGCGGATAACCCGCCTCCGTTTTTTTTACGGAGGTCTGGATGCGCGCTCTACGCTTGCTTGCAACCCTCGCGCTGCTGGCGCCGTGCGCCGGCCATCCGCAATCGCTTTACCTCATCAACCATCAAGGTCTTTCCTTCGGCCGGTTCGCCGCAGGTTCCGGTGGCACCGTGACCGTGACGCCGACCGGCGCGCGGTCGTCCAGCGGCCCGATTTACCTGTTGTCGGCATCGTCGGGCCAGGAGGCTCGCTACACCATCACCGGTGGCTCGGACCTCGCCTATTCCATCACGCTGCCGGCTGACGATTCGGTGACGTTGAGCAGCGGCACCGGACCCACCATGGTCGTGACCCGTTTCACCAGCGGGCCCGCCTCTACAGGCCAGTTCGGCCCCACGGGTGCGCAGGCCATTGCCGTCGGCGCAACGCTCAATATTTCCGCGAATCAGCCAGCCGGAAATTACGGCGGCTCGTACTCCATTACCGTCAATTACAACTGAGGATTCGTTCGATGAAAACTGTTTTAGCTCTCCTGGCTCTCCTGCCTGCCCTGTTCCTGCACAGCGGCTCCGTCTCGGCCGCGCCTGCGGGCGGTCAGCTCATCCTGCACCCGACCCGGGTGGTCTTCGAAGGCGACACGCGCTCGGCGCAGCTCGAGCTGATCAACCCCTCAACCGAGGCGGCGACGTATCGCTTGCGCACCGTGAACCGCCACATGGGCGAGCGTGGCGAGATGGTCGAGATCCTGGAGCAAGGCGCGGGCGACAAGTTCGCCGATTCGATGCTCGTCTATTCTCCCCGCCAGGTGACGCTCGGGCCCGGCGCTTCACAAGTCGTTCGTGTGATGGTTCGCAAGCCGGCAGACCTGCCGGCCGGCGAGTACCGGTCGCACCTGCTGTTCGAACGCATTGCCGGCGCCGTGGCGGGACCGATCAGGGTCTCGACGCAACCAGCGCACCAGGCCATGCAGATCGAGTTGATCCCGCTCGTGAGTATCAGCATCCCGGTGATCGTGAGGCAGGGCCCTACGGCAGCCAAGGTAGTCATCGGCGGTTTGTCCTACGCGCGCAACGCACGCACCTTGACGGTGCTGGTGGAGCGCACCGGCACGGAGTCGGTCTACGGCGACGTCAGGGTGCACTTCCAGCCGGTGGGCGGCCAGATGATCGAGCTGGCGGCGCAGAACGGCGTTGCGATCTACACGCCCAACGCAAAGAGATACCTCGCGATTCCCTTGCCCTTCCGCCCGGGACTCGACCCCACCGGGGGCCGCATCGAGGTGCATTTCCAGCAGCGCCCGGAAGCAGGCGCCAAGTCCCTCGCCGCGGCCTACATCACCCTCAAGTAAGCAATGAATCCGCAGCGTTCGCGATCCGCCCGACGGCGCGCCCAGGTCCTGGGCGTCGCCGCCGGCCTCCTGGCGTTCGCTGCAAGTGTCGCGGCTGCAGGTCCTGCATCGACCGCGGCCGTCGGCCGTGCGCGCATCGGCGCGGAGGTTGCAGGGTCGGTCCCGGCGCCGATACCGGGGGACGTCGAGCAGGAAGTCCTGCTCGAAGTGCGGCTCGACGTGGACGCGCTCACGGACATCCTGGTCGCCTTGCGACACGGCGACGAATTGTTGCTGCCGGTCGGAGCGCTGGCGCGCGTCCTGGGCCTCGCAATCGAGGTCGACGGCCGGGCTGGGGAGGCGCGCGGCTTCATCCTGGAGCATCGCCGGACGTTCATCCTTTCGGTGAAAAACCAGCAGGTCTACGTCCAGGGTAGCCGCGAAGCGGTGCCTGCCGCCCGGATCAAGGTGGTTGGCGACGAGCTCTACGCTGACGCCCGCCTGCTGGCGCGCTGGTGGCCGGTCGACTTGCGCAGCGACTTTTCCACTATGACCCTGGCGGTGACGGCGCGCGAAAAACTTCCGGTGCAGGAGCGCGCGGACCGCGAGCGGCGTGCCGCTTCCCTCACCGCCAAACCGGTCATGGTCGCCGCATATCCGATGCAACCGGTGCCCTATCAACTCGCATCGCTTCCTTCGGTGGACGCCAGCTTGTCGGGCGACAGCACCGAGCGCACTGACGGCGAGCAGGCCACGAGTGGGCGCTACTCCGTACTCATGGCGGGGGACATCCTCGGCCTGGAAGGCGCGCTGTTCGCGGCCGGTGGCACCGAAGATCGCGCCGATGTGCGCGCCACGCTCGGCCGCACCGACCCCGAAGGCGGGTTGCTCGGCCCTTTGCACGCGCGATCGGCCCTGCTGGGCTCGGTCGGCATGCCGGGCCGCCGCCATGTCTCGCATCCGCACGCGGCTGGCTGGGGCGCCGCGGTGAGCAACCAACCACTGGGGCAGCCGCTGAACTTCGGCGCGCAGACTTTCCAGGGTGATTCGCCGCCGGGCTGGGACGTGGAGCTTTACTTCAACGGCGCCCTGGTCGGCTTTCAGCGTGTGGGCAGCGACGGCCGCTATCTCTTCACGGACGTGCCACTGGTCTACGGCCTCAACGAATTCGACCTCGTGTTCCATGGCCCGAGGGGCGAGCTCCGTCGCGAGCGTCACGCCATCCCCCTGACGAGCTTGATGACCCCGCCCGGAGAGTTGCGTTACCAGTTCGCCGCGCACGACGACCCGGACGGGATGCAGCGCGGCTTCGGCCAGCTGGATTGGGGCGCCAGCGATCACCTGTCATTCACGCTCGGCGGCACGCAGACTGCCCACGCAGCGACGACGGGCGGCGAAACGATCGAGCGCACCTACGCCAGCGGCGGTGTGCGCGCACTGCTGGGGCCGATCCTGCTGAACATCGATTACACGCAGGCGGATGATGGCGGCTCGCTGACCGAGGGCGGCTTCATCGCGCGTTTGTTCGGCGTCAGCCTTGCTGCCGGCCACCTTGCGCTGGATCAATTCACGAGCGACTACTTCCAGGGTACGGCCGACCCCATCTTGCAGCGCTCATTCGCGCGCCTCGATAGCGCGCTACCGCTTCCGGGCCGATGGCGCATGCCGGTCGCCGCTGAATACCGCCACGACACGCTGATGTCCGGCGCGCAATCCACGCAGGCCGACTTGCGTCTCTCGCAGAACCTGGGGGCCATGGCGTTCACCGAACAGCTGCGCGTCAGCGAAGTGTCAGACTTGCGCACCACCGCGGGCTCATTGCAGCTGAGCCGCCGCTTCGGCTGGACCAGCGTGCGCGGCCAGGCGACCTATGCGATCGAGCCCGATGACCGGCTCACGGCCGCGGCGCTCAGCGCTGAACAGATCCTTCGCAAAGGCTACGTGTTGAGCCTGGGCGCCAACCGTTCCATGGCGCCGGGTGTGGCGACGTATTCCATCGGCCTCAACAAGACTCTCGGATCCTATTCACTCGGCGTGTCCGCCGCCCACGTTCCCGAAAGCGAGACCCGCGTGGGCGCAACGCTGTCGTTCTCCTTCGGCCGGGAATCGGACGGATGGGGTTTCGACGCAAGGCCGCGCGCGGACACCGGCAGCGTTCTGGCGCAAGTCTTCATCGATGAAAACCTCAACGGGCAGCGCGAGCCCGCCGAGGCGACGATTCCGGCTGCCAGCTTCACCATCAACGGCGGGCGTCCACCGGATCGCACCGACGACGACGGCAGGGTCGTCCTCGAGTGGCTGCGCATCGCCACGCCCGTGACGCTCGCGCTGAACGTCGACTCGCTCGAAGACCCGACGTTGTTGCCCACGACACAGGGCGTGCGGCTGGTCCCGCGGCCCGGCCGCCTCGCGCACGTGGATTTCCCGGTGCAGCGCACCGGCGAGATCGAGGGCCTGGTCTACCACACGCGCAACGGCCGCCGTCATGGTGTGGCTGGCGTTGCGATGGAACTGCAGGATCGTGCAGGCCGCGTCGTGCAGCGCACCCTGACCGCCCCGGATGGCGTTTACATCCTGAGCCTTGTCCCACCCGGTGAATACCTGCTGGTTTCGCCACGTCACCTCGTCACTGGCTCGCGCACCGACACCGGGATAAGGCTTGTGAAGGTGTCCGGGACCGGCGCCCTGGTGCGCGGCGTGGACTTCGAATATCAGCCGACGGCGAGGCTGCAGTCAGCCGGTCGCGGCTGAGCCGAGGGACTACGATTTCAGGTCCGTCAGGCCGTGCTCGATGGCGAACTTCACCAGCGCCGTGACATCGTTGAGGCCGAGCTTTTGCATGAGCCGGCTGCGGTAGGTTTCCACGGTCTTGATCGAAAGGCACAACGTTTTTGCAGCCTCGCCGTTGGAATGACCCTCGGCGATCAACTGGAGCAGGCTTCGTTCCCGGGCGCTGAGGTTCTCCAGCGGGCTGTCGGGTCGCCCCTTGTTGATGTATTCGGCGACCACTGTTTCATTGATCTCATGGCCGAGGTAGCGGCGGCCGCCGTGGACGGCCTGTACCGCCGCAACCAGCTCCGCTCCTGCGGAACCCTTCAGCAGGTAACCCCGGGCGCCGGCCTGCAGCGCACGGAAGACGTGCTCGGGGCTTTTTTCCATCGAGAGGATGAGGACTTTGGTGTCCGGCAGCGCCTCGGTGATCGCCCGCGCCGCCTCGATGCCGTTCAGGGTCGGCATCGAGATATCCATCACCACTACGTGAGGACGCAGCCGTCGCGACTCCATCACGGCCTCGCGGCCGTCGGAGGCGGTACCCACCACCTTCATCTCGCCGCGTGATTCGAGCAGCATGCGCAGGCCATCGCGCACGATCACATGGTCGTCTGCCAGCAGGATGTCAATCGTCATGGGCGCCTCCCGGGAGGCTGTCGACATAGGCCTGGATGTTCACTACGGCCTGCCGCAGCTCCTCGCTGGAGCCGGCCAGGTCGGCGGTGAGAGACTCTTTTGCCAATTGCTCGATCCGCCCGGCGATCTCTGCAACATCCTGTGCGCCGACCATGAGGGCGGCACCCCTGATGCGGTGGGCCAGGCCGGCAACCGATTCGTTGCCATCCTGCCGCGCACGCTCGAAATCGGCCAGGTCCTCGCCGGTGATCTTGCAGTAGTCCCGCAGATAGGCAAGGGCCTTTTCCTCATCGTCACCGCTGAGCCGGTCGAGCACGGAGCGCAGCACCCGGGCGGGGTCGGTGAGTTCAAGCGTGGGGGTTATGTCCCAGGCCAGGTGCGGCAGCCAGTGGCGCAGTTTGTCGACGATTTGCCGGATCGTCACCGGCTTCGACATGAAATCATCCATCCCGCAGCCATAGCAGCGATCGATGTCGTCACGCAGCACGTCCGCAGTGAGCGCGATGATGGGAGTGCGCGGCAGTTGGCGCCGCGCCTCGAGCCCACGGATCGCTGCGGCGAGCTGGAAACCATCGAGACCCGGCATGTGCAGGTCGGTGAACACGAGCCCGTAACCGCCGGCGGTGAATTTTTCCAGCGCGCTCGGTCCATCCTCGGCGGTGTCAACGATGAAGCCGGCGAGATCCATCTGGGCAGCCAGGACCTTGCGGTTGTAAGGATGATCCTCCGCGAGCAGCAGCACGCTGCCTTCGCGCCGGGCCTGCTCGCGATCGGGCTTCCGCCGCGTGCGAACGTGCTCTTCCTTGGGTGTGCCACTGGCCGGCACCAGTGCCGGATTTCCCACAGGCAACCGCACTTCAAAAAACATGGTGGTGCCCTGCCCCGGTGTGCTTTCCGCGCGGACCGTGCCGCCGAGAAGATCTGCCAGGCGCCGGCAGATCACCAGTCCCAACCCGGTGCCGCCGTGGCGCCGACGCGTGCTGCCATCCGCCTGTACGAAGGGCTGGAACAGGTTGGAAATCTGCTCCGGCGCGATGCCGATCCCGGAGTCGCTGATGACAAAGCTCAAGCTTTGCCCATCACGCTCGTCCTGCATCACGCGAACTGCCAGCCGCACGGATCCGTTATCGGTGAACTTGACCGCGTTGCTCACGAGGTTGGACAAAATCTGCCGGATGCGCGCCGCGTCGCTGATGTGTGCTGGCGCGACGCCCGGTGCCACGTTCTGGACCAGTTGCAGGCCCTTCGACGCGGCGTTGGCGCTGAACATGGACACGACCGACGAAACGAGGTCGCGCACCGAGAATGTGTCCAGCACCAGTTCCACCTTGCCGGCCTCGATCTTGGAGTAGTCGAGGATGTCGCCGATCACATCGAGCAGCACCCGCGCCGAGTGCTGCACGATGTTGAACTGCCGGCGCTGCTCGGCGTCCAGTCGCGACATGCTCAAAACCTCGAGCATGCCCAGCACGCCAACCAGCGGCGTGCGGATCTCGTGGCTCATGGTGGCGAGAAAAGCGGACTTCGCCTGGTTTGCGGCGCGGGCTTCCACTTCCCGCTGGTGCAGTTCTTCATAAAGATGCCGTCGCTCGGTCTCATCGCGGGCTGCCGCATAAATGAAACCATCCGCGGGCGGCTGACAACGCCAGTTCAGCCATTTATATGAACCGTTCTTGCAGCGATACCGGTTCTGGAAATCGATGGTGGGCTCGCCTTTGGCCAGCTTGGCCATTTCAAGGTGCGTCGTCGCAAGGTCTTCAGGATGCACGAGGTCGGTGAATTGCCGCCCTTCCAATTCCTCCGGTGTGTAGCCCAGCACTTTCTCGACCGCCGGATTCACCCGTTGCACGTACCTGTCCATGTCGGCGATCCAGAGGATGTCCGGCGACAGATTGAACAGGCGCTCACTCTGGGCAAGCTGGGATTGATATTTGGCGAGCGCCTCCTGCATCGTGGTGAACGCCCGGCCCAACTCGCTCAGTTCACCGGGTGGCGGCTCGCCCAGGACCGTCGCGAAGTCACGCGCCGACAACCGGTGGGCATGGGCGACCAGCCGACTTATGTCCCGATCCAGTCCGCGAAAGACGAAAATGATGATGAGGATCACGCCGCCGCCCGTGGCAGCTCGCAGCAAATTGATCAGGATCTGCTGCCGCTGGACTTGTGATGTCATCTGCTGCGACAGGGAAAGTTCATTGCTGTGCAGTGCGTCATCCGCGGCGTCGAGCGCTTTGTCCAGGGGCTTCACTTCCACGTCGAGCTCACCGACCACGAAGCTGAGGAGCGCGTCACGGGAGTTCGCCCCGAGTAATTCCTCGAGCCGTAGCGCCGCAGCGTCCGCTCTGGCGCGGCGGCTTATCACTGCGGCCAAAGACTGGCGAATATGCTCCGGCATCTGCGGCAGCACTTGGGCGAGGAAGGTCCAGTCAGCCTCGATATCTTGCTTCGCGGCTCGCATCGCGGCCAAAGCTTCCGAGGGCGGGATCTGCCCCTCACTCACTCGCCGGCCCCAACGCAGCCACAGGCCCCGTGTGTAGTACGCCTGCAACTGCGCCAGCACGATGCGTGCCTCGGCATGCGTCGCCTGAACCTCCCGGTGCTCCTGTTCCAGGTTACGCACCTGCGAGACTTCCCACTCCCGCAAGGCGAGAACAATGAGGGTGCCCACCAAGGTCACTGCAATCAGCCGCTGGCGCAAGCTTCGTGCGCGGAGCCACGCCCGCAAGCCGCGACGGGTGGCCCGTCTATCCCGCGAACTGGAGCCGAAGACCATGGCTTTTTCGCAGACCCTCCCGCGTCGTACCTCGGGCCCCGCCCTTGGCGGCATTCCCTGGACTTTTATCAACTGCTGAGTGACACCATAGTAGGACGGTCGCCCCAAGGGTTAGGTCCATTCGGCCCTAGCCGCGTACATCAATGCGGACGTGGTGACTTGGGGCTGTTAGTCTTTAAACGAAATGTACAAGGCACACGACGCAAAATGAGCGCGCCGCGCGACGCTCGCGAGCGCGTTTCCCGGGCGTTGCAGATCATGCGCGCGCCTTCTCAGTGGGTTGCCGAGCATGCCCCGGTCGGCATATTCCTGGTCGATGGAAGGGGCCGTCCCATTTATCTCAATCCCCGCGCCTGCCAGCTGCTCGGCCGACCGGAGGCGCAGATGCTCGGCCGAGGGTGGTGGCGGGCGTTGCATCCCGATGACTACCGGAAGGTGGCCCGAGGCTGGCGCCAGGCCCTGACCAAAACCAGCACGTTCCAGGCGGAATACCGCCTGCGGCAGCCCGATGGCTCCACGCGCTGGGTGCACGGAAAGGTGCGGTGCGCCACACACGGCGGCCGCAAGGTCCTGGTTGGCTCCCTCAGCGATATTTCGGCACGCAAGCAGGCGGAGCAGTCGCTGAAGGAGAGCCGCAACCACATCAACACCGTGCTCGACACTTCGCCACTCGCGATTCTTTCAATGAGCCGCGAAGGGCGGATCCTGGCCTGGAGCAAAGGGGCCCAGCGCATGTTCGGCTGGACCGAGTCCGAAGTGCTCGGTCGCCTATCCCCCATCGTCTCGAGACGGGATCGTCCGGCATTTCGCCAGATGATTCACCAGGTGCTCGGCGGCGAAGTCCTGCGCGGCCGGACGTTCCGACGCCTGCGAAAAGACGGCAGCACCGCGCTGGTAACGGTATCTGCCGCGGCGGCGCTCGACGGTGATGGCATGCCCACGGGCGTGGTCGCGATTCTCGATGACATCACCGACCGCGCGGCGCTCCATGGGCAATTGCAGGTCCTGCTGGAGGATCGCGAGCAACTGTTGCGGGACCTGCACGACAACTGCATCCAGGCCCTGTTCGCGATCGGGCTCGGCCTCGAGCATTGCGAAAGCATGGCAGGAACCGACCCGGAGAAGACCCGTGCGCAGATCAAGAATGCGACCGTCAATCTCGGCCTCGTCATGCGGGACCTCCGCTCGTTCCTGACGCGGCGTTACAGGCAGAACGCCGGAGATCTCGACCTGCAGCACGAAATCGAGCGCGTCACGCAGGTGGCCGGCGACGCCGGCCCCCGTTTCACGGTGCGCATCGACAAGAAGGTTGCGGACGCGCTGGCCCCGGAGGCAGCGTATGAACTGCTGCACATCGCCCGCGAAGGAATCAGCAACATCGTGCGGCATTCACGTGCGCACCGTGCGGCGGTTTCGCTGCGGCATTACAACGGCAGGGTGCGCCTTGTCCTGGATGACGACGGCGCCGGCCTCGACTTACAGGGACGGCATGGCCTGGGTTTCCGAGGCATCTCGGGGCGCGTGAGCGAACTGGGTGGACGTTGGCACATCGCACCCCGGCCTCGCCGCGGCACCAGGCTCATTGTCGAGGTGCCGGCGCCATGACGACCCAACCGGCAATCCGCCTGCTGGCGGTGGACGACCACGACATCGTCCGCGCCGGACTCACTGCCCTGTTCGCCGGGAGCAAGACCATCGAACTGGTGGGAACTGCCGCCTCGGCGAAGGAGGCCGTCGACGCCGTTCGCCGTCTCAAGCCCGATGTCGTGCTCATGGACCTTCGGCTTCGCGAAGGCTCGGGCGTATCCGCCTGTCAGGACATCCTCGCGGTCCGGCCGGCAACGAAAGTAATTTTCCTGACGGCCTACGAGGACGACCTTGCCGCTGCCGCGATGCTGCTCGGCGGGGCGGCAGACTACCTGATCAAGGATCTTGGATACCACTCGATCCTGCTCGCAATCGAATCCGCCGCAGCAGGGCATCCCTTCCAGAACAGGCGGACCGTGACATCGATGACCACGCAACTCCGCGCGATGGCCAACACGCCCGGAATGCGCAGCGGCGATCTGTCAGCGCAGGAATGTCGCGTCCTGGAACTCGTGGTGGCTGGCAAGACCAACCGGGAAATCGCCAGCGCCCTGGGCTTGAGCGCCAACACGGTCAAGAATTACCTGAGCAACGCCTTCCAGAAACTGCACGTCGCACGTCGCATGCAGGCGGCCGCGCTTTTCAGCCGCCGCAAGACGGATCCGCCCTCGAAATAATCCTGGCTGGAATTGGTCGGTGCGAGAGGATTTGAACCTCCGACCCCTTGCGCCCAAGGCAAGTGCGCTACCAGGCTGCGCTACGCACCGATCGGGCGGGATTATCCGCGAAATGCGCCCTACGCGCCTCGGTCGCGCCAGCCTGTGGCAGAATCCGCGCGCATTTTCAGGAGCAAGCGCGTGACCGCCCAACTCATCGACGGCAAGGCCGTCGCCGCCCAGGTCCACGACGAAGTCCGCGCTGCGGTGGCGGCGCGAGTTGCGTCTGGCAAGCGGGCGCCGTGCCTCGCCACCGTGCTGGTGGGCGCGGACCCGGCGTCGTCGGTCTACGTGGGCAGCAAGCGCAAGCTGTGCGAAAAGGTGGGGATTCGCTCCGAACACACCGACTTGGCGCCGGCGGTGTCGCAGGCCGAGTTGCTCGCTCTGATCGACCGGCTCAATGACGACGATGCCGTCGACGGCATTCTCGTTCAGTTGCCGTTGCCCGCGCACATCGACAGCGAACTCGTGATCGAGCGCATCCGGCCGGACAAGGATGTCGACGGCTTTCATCCCTACAACCTTGGCCGCCTCGCGCAGAAACCGCAGCGCCCGCGCGAGCTGCTGCGACCGTGCACGCCGTACGGGACGATGCGCTTGCTCGAGAGCACCGGCATCGCTGCGCGCGGAGCGCGCGCGGTGGTGGTGGGCGCTTCGAACATCGTCGGGCGGCCGATGGCGATGGAGTTGCTGCTGGCGGATGCCACCGTCACGGTGTGCAACAGCAAGACGCGCGACCTGGCCGGGATCGTGGCGCAGGCGGATATCGTGGTCGCGGGCGTGGGGCGGCCGGGGTTCGTGAAGGGCGAATGGATCAAGCCGGGCGCGGTGGTGCTGGACGTCGGCATCAATCGCACGGCGGACGGCAAGCTGGTCGGCGATGTGGAGTTCGAGGCAGCGCGTCAACGCGCCGCGTGGATCACGCCGGTGCCGGGCGGCGTGGGGCCGATGACGGTGGCGATGTTGATGCGGAATACGGTGATGGCGGCGGAGTTGCGGCAGCCTTAGAGCGTCGGGCCCAGGGGCCCTCCCACAGATTGGAGCGTCGGGCCCAGACCCCTCCCACAGACAGGTCAAGAGAAACCGGTTAGGTCAGGGGCTAAGCTTTCTGTGGGAGGGGCCCTGGCCCCGACGGTCGGTGGCGCAACAATCGGGGCCAGGGCCCCTCCCACAAAAGCTCCCAAATCCAAAGAGCTCTCAACCTACAAGCCCCATCAGTCCTTGTAGCCCGGACTCACCCGATCGAGCTTGCGCAGCAACGCTGGCCACGCCAGCGCGCCCATCATCCCTTTCGTCACCGCCTGCACGTTCTTTTTCACTCCAGCAACGATCGCCGGATCCACCATCGTCAGCTTGTCGCCCGTGCCATTCCCGGCCAGCGCCGCGCACTGGATCTCGCAGGTGCGCTGGAACGTGAACATCAGCAGGAACGCATCGGCGATGCTCGGGCCGACGGTGAGCAGCCCGTGGTTGCGCAGCATCAAGAACGAGTTATCGCCCAGGTCACGCACCAGTCGCGGCTTTTCATCGTCGAGCAGCGCGATGCCCTCGTAGTCGTGGTATCCGAGCGACGCCAGCACGATGGTCGATTGCTGGCTGATCGGCAGTACGCCGGCCTTCTGCGTCGACACCGCGATGCCCGCGACCGTGTGGATGTGGAGCACGCACTGCGCGTCCTCACGCGCTGCGTGGACCGCGCTGTGGATCACGAAGCCGGCGGGGTTCACCGGAAATGGACTTTCCATGACCTTGCGGCAGCGATCGTCGACCTTGACCAGCGACGACGCGGTGATCTCCTCGAACATCATCCCGTACGGATTGATCAGGAAATGATGCTCGGGACCGGGAATGCGCGCGGTGACATGGGTGAAGACGAGGTCGTCCCAGCCGTGGAGTGCGAGGAGTCGGTAGCACGCGGCGAGGTCTACGCGCAGCTGCCACTCGGCGGGGGTGACGTTGTCCTTGAGCGATGCGACGCGGATGTCGTCTGGCACGAAAAACTCCTTTCCTTGCTTACTGCAAATCCGACTGCCGCACCCAACCGGAACCCGTGGGCGTGGTGACGTAAAACCAGGTGCCATCGGCATTGCGAACCGGACCTTTCGGGTCAACCACCGTCGCCGTGGCGATCGTGCCGTTGACCGGGGCGGCGAGCCTGGCTTGTGGCCGCAGCTCGACACCCGCACGCAGCGTCTTGCCTTGCGCATGCGGTGGCAAGGCCGGCGGCGCTGTCCCCTCGACCGGAACCACTTGCGGCACGATCACGATTTCCGGCGGATCGGCACGCTCACCAGGCTCGGCACCCGCGAACAGCGCGAGGTTCACGTTGATTTCTTTCGCGAGCATGCGCATCCACTTGTTGTAAGCGCGATGGATCTCGCGGGTCTGCGCGTCGTAGTCCAGGCCGTCGCTCTCGAGATAGCGGACGACGATGGTGCCGGCGCCGTAGGTGATGCCGATGCGCACCGTGAATTGCTCGGGTTTGCTGAGCACGCCTTCGACGTAGCCGGCCTTCTCGTTACGGGTCGCCCATCCGCGGCGCGTCAGCGCGGCCCGGACCGCCCGCCCCACCTGAGACTCGGTGGCGACCCCGACCACCGGGACCTTCACCGGATCGTCGATCGGTTCTTCCGCCACGGCAGCAGTGGCGGCGCCGGCGCACACCGCCAGCAGCGCAACGCGCGCGAGCGTCAGGGCGTTGTTGCACTTCATTCGATGGTGTCTGGGGCTACTGCCATACCACCGGCCGCTTCTTCGCATACCACTGATCCAGCATCCCGCCGTAAGTCTGCTCAATTACGTTGCGCTTCACCTTCATCGTCGGCGTGACAAAGCCCTTCTCCACTGTCCATGCGTCCTGAACCACCGCGACGAAATCCATCTGCTCGTGCGGGTCGAGCAGCGCGTTGATTTTTTCAAGGTGCTCGGCGAGCGAATCCTCGAGCTGCTTGCGCAACGACGCATTTTTCGCCGCGTTGTCCATCGCATCGGGGGTGAGCATCAGCAGCGCGCACGGCTGGCCCTGGTTGGCGCCCGCGACGCAGCACGCCTCGACCTTGGGATGCGTGACGAGCCTGTCCTCGATCGGCGCGGGCGCCACGTATTTGCCCTTGCTGGTCTTGAACAGGTCCTTGACGCGGCCGGTGATCTTCAGCGCGTTGTCCTTGGGATCGATGAGGCCCTTGTCGCCGGTCTTGAGCCAGCCGTCGGCGGTCATCGTCTCCTTGGTCTTCTCGGGCTCCTTGTAGTAACCCAGCATCGTGCCGGCGCTTTTGGTCTGCACTTCGCCGGTCGCCGGATCGATGCGGTGTTCCATGTCCGGGTACGGCGGACCGACGTAGCCCGGCCGCGTCTGGCCGTGGACGTTGGCGTGCGACATGCCGAAGTTCTCGGTCATGCCGTAAGCCTCGACGATCTCGAGACCCAGCGCCTTGAACCACTCCAGCAGCTGCGGTGGCATCGGCGCCGCGCCGCCAACCGCGAGCCGGCACTGGTCGAGGCCGAGGCCCGCCAGCACCTTGCGCTTCACCAGGCTCCCGAACACCGGGATTCTGATCAGCTTGGCCAGTTTTTCCTGCGGCATCTTCGCCAGCACGCCCTGCTGGAACTTGACCCACAAGCGCGGCACCGAGACGAAGAACGTCGGCCGCGCGCGCTGCAGGTCTTTGGCGAAAGTCTCCAGCGACTCGGCGAAGAAAATACGAAAGCCCACCGCGAGCGACATGTTCTCGACCGCGTTGCGCTCGGCGACGTGCGCCAGAGGCAGGTACGACAGCATGCGGTCGTCCGGCCCGCCCTGGATGCGCTTGAGTCCCGCCTGCGCAGCGCCAGCCATCGTCGCGAACGAATGCATCACGCCCTTGGGCATGCCGGTGGTACCGGAGGTGTAGATGATGGTCGCGAGCTCGGCGGCGTCGCGCACCGGGTCGCCGGGCAGCGGCTGCGTTTTTGCGAGCACCTCATCCCACTGCGCCACCGACTTGTCCGCCAGCACGGCCGCCGGCGACAACGGAAATGCAATGCGCGGGATCGACGCCGGCACGCCGGACTTCATCGCCTCCCACTCATCGAGCTTGCCGACGAAGATCGCTTTCGCCTCGGAATGCGTGAGGATCTGCCGCACGGTCTCGCCATTCAGCGTGGGATAGAGCGGCACGCTCACATACCCCGCCATCCAGATCGCGTAATCGGTGATGAGCCAGTGCGCGCAATTCTTGGAAAGCAGCGCAACGTTGCTGCCCTTGGGTATGTTGAGCGACTGCAGGTACGCGCCAACCTTGCGCGCCTCCTGCGCCACCTGCGACCAGGTCCAGTCCTTCATCACCCCGCCGCCCATGGGCTGGGTGAGGTAGACCTTGCCGGGCTGGGTTTTTTCCCAGTGGTAAAGGCGCTGCAGCGGGAGTTTGTCCGGTGAGACGGTCATGTGAGCTGCTCCAAGCCTGATGCCGGCGATTTGAGGAGCTAGGGTAACCCCAAACTGTCATCCCGAGGAGCGGAGCGACGAGGGATCGCGTTCCGAAGCGTCGCCACAATGGGAACGCGATCCCTCGCTACGCTCGGGATGACACAGCTCCTCGCCCCGCCCTGCGGGGCGAACACCAAAGTGCCATCCCGCGCGCAGCGCGGGATTCATTGCTTCATTGCCTGTGCCGCGGCACAAACTCCTCCAGGACCGCTTTCTCTAGCAACCGCGGCGGCAACAAGCCCTGCGCGAGAACAAAGTCGTTAAACGCCTGCCGGTTGAATTTCTCGCGCAGCGCCAGCTCCGCGCGTTGCCGCGTCTCCAGCAGCCGCTGGTATCCATAGAAGTAGCTCGTCGCCTGCCCCGGAGCGCGGAACGTGTATCGATCCACCTCCTGCTGCGACATGCCCTCGCTCAGCACCACCTCGCTCATCAGGAAGCTTTTCACTTCCTCCGGCGTGATGCGGCCGAGGTTGACCATCGGATCGAGGAACGCGCGCGCCGCGCGCTGCAGGCGGTACTGCAGGCTGAAC
>DATLBT010000114.1:0-2749 GCA_035526825.1 Verrucomicrobiia bacterium
TTTGTCGAGCAGGCCCTTGTAATAAAGGTTCGATCCCCCCGGCCCCGCAATCAGCACGGCGCCAAGAGGATTGAGCCAGATTTCCGATGCGGCCGATGCGAGTTGGTAGCTGTCGTCGGTATAGCCGATGCCATAGGCGACGACCGGCTTGCCGCTCGCGCGCACGGCGCGGACCGCGTCGGCAAGGTCGCCGATCGCCGTCTGGCCGCCGCCGGTGAAACCGTCGAGATCCAGAGCGACGGCTTTGACCCGGTCGTCGTCCTTGGCCTTGCCCAGCGCCGCGATCAGGTCACGCAGCCGGTACTGATCGATCCTCGATCCGCCCGCGATGTTCGACCAACCGGCCTTCGCCGGCTGTTCGACCACGCTGCCGTTCAAGTTGAGGTCGAGAACGCCATCCTTCACCGGCGCGGGCCGGGCCGACAGCGCGGCGTAAAACATGCCGAAAAACAGAAGCAAGAGGATCAGAACCAGCGCGTCCTTGATCCCGACCAGCAGCTTCCAGATTGCGCGTACAAACTTCATGACAGGGCCTCGATTGGTTACCGGGCTGCGCTAGCCGAGCGGAGCGCCGGCGACCAAAGCTTTTCGACGGGCCGCCTTACAGCTACGCGCCGTGCCCATGCACGGGCCGGCGAAAATTTCACGAGAACAGGAGAACGGCGCTTGGTGCGATGAGTTGCGGGCGATGCTGGCGCTCGCCTGGCCGCTGATCCTTGCCAACCTCACCCAGCAGATTATCCAGGCGACCGACGTGCTGCTGATGGGCCGGCTTGGCGCAACTCAATTGGCGGCGGCGACGCTCGCGCTCAACCTGACTTTCACTTTCAACCTGCTGATGCTCGGGCTGATCATCGCTTCCTCGCCAATGATGGCGACCGCGCTCGGCCAGCGTTCCAATGCCGTCCGCGACGTGCGCCGGACGTTTCGCGCGGGCCTTTGGCTGATGGCGATCATGCTTCCGCCTTACTGGCTGGCGCTGTGGCATGTCGGCGCCATCATGCGCGGCTTCGGTATTTCTGAAGAGCTTGCCGGCCAGGGGCAGACATTCCTTCGCGCTTACATGTGGTGCACCGCGCCTTGGCTGCTCTTCCAGCTGCTGCGCAACTTCGTCTCCGCCCTCGAACGGCCGAGAATTGTGCTGTGGCTGAGTATCTCCGGAATCGCGGTGAACGCGCTGCTCAGCTGGTCGTTGATCTTCGGCCATCTCGGACTTCCCGCGCTCGGCCTCCGAGGTGGCGGGCTCGGCAGCACCCTGACATGGCTCGCAATGTGCGGCGCACTGGCTGCGGTCGTTTTAATCGACCGGAAATTCCGGCGTTTCCACGTTTTCGGAAATTGGTGGCGGTTCGATCGGCAGCGGATGAGGGCAATGGTCCTCCTCGGCTGGCCGATCGGCGTAACCATGGCGCTCGAAATGGGCGTGTTCGCGCTCGCCGCTTACTTCATGGGCTGGATCGGTGCGCCCGCAGTCGCCGCGCACGCGGTCGCGCTCCAGCTCGCAGCGCTGACCTTCATGGTTCCCCTCGGCCTGGGCCAGGCGGCGACCGTGCGCGTTGGGCTCGCGCTCGGCCGGCGCGACGAAGCGGCGATCACCCGCTCGGGCTGGACTGCGTGGGTGATCGGCGTCGGTTTCATGGGGACGATGGCGCTCGGCATGTGGATCTTCCCCCGCCAGCTCGTGACGTTATTCCTCCAGGATGCGCCGGCGAACGCGCTGGTGATCGCGCTTGCAGTCAGCTTCCTCAAGGTTGCAGCGGCGTTCCAGCTGGTCGACGGCGCGCAGGTGATCGGGGCAGGCATGCTGCGCGGCCTCCACGACACGCGCTGGCCGCTCATCTTCGCGCTGGTCGGTTACTGGGGCGTCGGGCTCGGTATCGGCGCCTGGCTGGCGTTCGGCGCCGACTGGAAGGGTGTCGGCATCTGGATCGGGCTTGCAAGCGGCCTGGCCGCGGTGGCGGCGCTGATGCTCGCGCGATGGGTCTTGCGCGACTGGATCGGCCTGACCCGGGTCAGGACCGTCTAAGCAAAAACACCCGCCTCCACCGTTGACAGATGAACGGGGGACAACCACATGCGCGGTATCGCTGGCACTCTCATCGGCAGAGTGCCAACGGACATGTTCAACCACTAGAAGTGAAAGAGGGGGTTAAGCCCATGGGTTTCAGGCCGCTTCATGACCGAGTCCTCGTCCGCCGCGTCGAGGCCGAAGCAAAGACCGCCGGCGGGATCATCATTCCCGACACGGCTCAAGAGAAGCCGCAGGAAGGCGAAGTCGTCTCCGTCGGCAGCGGCGCTCGCGCCGACGACGGGACCATCACGCCGCTCGACGTCAAGTCAGGCGACAAGATCCTGTTCGGCAAATGGTCCGGCACCGAAGTGAAGATCGACGGTGAAGACCTCATTATCATGAAGGAAAGCGACATCCTCGGGGTTGTCGGCTGACCTTCGCCTCGCGCACGCGCGCGTAGGACTGCAGCTTTTGTGACTTTTCAAAGAACAGAAAGGGTAGCCAGATGGCAGCCAAGGACGTAAAATTCAGCCGCGACGCGCGTGAGCGCATTCTTCGCGGCGTCGACATCCTAGCCGATGCGGTCAAGGTGACGCTCGGGCCCAAGGGCCGCAACGTCGTCATCGACAAGAGCTTCGGCGCTCCGCGCATCACCAAGGACGGCGTCACCGTCGCCAAGGAGATCGAGCTCAAGGACAAGTTCGAGAACATGGGCGCGCAGATGGTGCGCGAAGTGGC
>DATLBT010000115.1:0-6054 GCA_035526825.1 Verrucomicrobiia bacterium
TGGCTCGACGCCGGCACCGGGCACATGGGCGACCTCTTTCCCCGCTAGCGCGGCGGCGTAAACCCCGGCGGCAATTTGCCGCCCAGCGAGCGCATCATCCGGGCCATCCCGCCGCCGGCCATCTTCTTCATCATGTCGCGCGCCTGCTCGTACTGGCGCATGAGCTTGTTGACGTCCTGCACCAGGACGCCGCTGCCCGCCGCGATGCGGCGCCGGTGCGAAGCCTTCATGTGATCCGGGAAGCGGCGCTCCTTGCGCGTCATCGAATTGATGATCGCGATCGAACGCTTCACGTCCTTCTCGGGATTGTGGTTCTTGAGCTTTTCCTGCAATTGCGCTGCGCCGGGCAGCTTCTCCAGCATCGAGGCGATGCCGCCCATCGACTCCATCTGCTGCAACTGTTCGCGGAAATCCTCCAGGTCGAAGGACTTTCCCTTCTTGAGCTTGGCCGCGAATTTTTCGGCCCTGGCCCGGTCGACCTTCTGCACCGTCTCCTCGATCAGCGACAGCATGTCGCCCTCGCCGAGGATGCGCGCCGCGATGCGGTCGGGATGGAACGCCTCGAGCTTGTCGAGTTTCTCGCCGGTGCCCATGAACTTCACCGAAGCACCGGTCACTGCGCGCACCGATAGCGCCGCGCCGCCACGCGCGTCGCCGTCGGCCTTGGTCAGCACGACGCCCGTCAGCTTCACGCGCTCGGCGAACGCCTTCGCGGTGCGGGCCGCGTCCTGGCCGGTCATCGCGTCGACCACGAACAGCGTTTCCACCGGCGCCAGCGCGGCGTGGAGCTCGCCGATCTCGCGCATCATGTCCTCGTCGACCGTGGTGCGGCCGGCGGTGTCGACCAGCAGCACGTCGGCGAAGCGCTTCCTGGCCTGCTCCACTGCGCGGCGTGCGATCGCGAGCGGCTGCTCGCCAGCGGCGCTCTCGATCCACTCGACGCCGGCCTGGCCCGCGACCGTGCGCAACTGCTCGATCGCGGCGGGCCGGTAGACGTCGGTTGACACCACCATCACGTTTTTCTTGTCGATCTCGCGCAGGCGCAGCGCTAGCTTGCCCACGGTCGTTGTCTTGCCGGCGCCCTGCAGGCCGCACATCAGGATGATGGCCGGCGGCTGCGTGCGCAGGTCCAGCGGAACGGACTCTCCACCCAGTGCCGCCGTCAGTTCCTGGTGGACGATGCGCAAGAACGACTGTCCGGGCGTCAGGCTCTGGGTGATCTCGGCGCCGAGCGCGCGCTCGCGGACCTTGTCGGTGAAGCTCTTGACGACATCCAGCGCGACGTCGGCCTCGAGCAGTGCCATGCGCAGGTCGCGCGCGGCGCCCTTGACCTGGTCTTCGGTGAGGCGACCCTGGCCGCGAATGGCATCGAGCGTGCGCCCGAGGCGCTGGGTCAGGGATTCAAACATGCTTTCATTGTGTCATCCCGAGCGCAGCGAGGGATCGCCTGCTCGAAGCGATGACTCCGTTAGTACGCGATCCCTCTCTTCGCTCGGGATGACAACTAAAGCGTAATCACGTCGCCGCGGCGCAGGTGGTGATACTCGTGACCGGCCAGCGCGATTCCCGTTTCCTGCTCGATCTCCGCCTCGCAACCCGGCTTGTGGTGCGTGAGGTACAACTTGGGCTTGTGGCGCAGCTTCTGCAGCTCGCTGCCCAGCAGTGCCGGCGTGAAATGGCGCGATACGCGCGCGAGTTCGTCGTCGTCGTTGGTAAAGGCCACCTCGATCATCAGTTTGTCGAGCCGTGGCAGGGCATTGAGTGCGTTCCACAATTCCTCACACGCACAGGTGTCGCCGCTGAACGCGAACGTGCCTTCCTTGCCCTGCAGCGCGTAGCCGACGCCAGGCACCGTGTGCAGCACGTTGAAGGCGGTGAGCGAGTGGCCGTTAACCTTGTCCGGTGTGCCGACGCTGACCTCGTGCCACGTCATCAACGGGTTTTTTTCGTCGGGGAGCTTGGAGAAATCCGGCCATAGCTTCCAATTGAAGAGGTGCTCGCGCAAGGTGGCCAGCGTCTCGGCAGTGGCGTGCACGCGCATCGGGCGCTCGATGATGTCGAAGAGGTTGTCGACCATGAATGCGAGCCCGGCCACGTGGTCCAGGTGGGAGTGCGTCAGGAAAACGTCGCTGATGCGCGCCATCTGGGCGAGCGACAGGTCGCACACTCCGGTACCGGCGTCGATCAGGACTTCGTCGTTGACCAGCAGGCTGGTGGTTCGCAGTCCCGGCCCCACGCCGCCGCTGCATCCCAGCACCTTGATTCGCATGCTTCCCCCACGCGTCGTTTTTGATACTAGCAGCATTGGCCCGGCCCCTCGCCAATTTTCGCTAAAGTCGCATGCCTCCAACCTCCACCGGATTCATCGCCATGACAGCGGCCGTCGCCCTCGTCACCGCGCTCGCTTATAACGCCAGCGCAATGCTCGCGTGGCGTGGCACGGCGCGCACGGCAGCGACCGGCCTGGCTGCCGCGGCGCTCGTGCTGCACGCGGGCCTGCTGCTCGGTGCCATTTTCAAGGGCGGCAACCTCGCACTCGGCGTGACGGAGGCCTCGTCCGTGTTCAGCTGGCAGGCCGCCGTCCTGCTCTGGTTGTTGTGCCTGCTGCGGCCGGTACAGGCTCTCGGCATTGCGATCTATCCGCTGGCCGCCGTGGCGGTACTCGGGGCCGCGCTGATGCCGACCTCGATCACCGCAATCCCGCTGGCCGACTGGAAGATCCAGATGCACGTGGTGTTGTCGCTGTTCAGCGCAGGATTTCTCACGTTGGCGGCAGCGCAGGCGCTGACGCTGGCCATCCAGGATCGCTTGCTGCACAGCCACGAACCCAACCGCATCGTGCGCGCGCTGCCGCCGCTGCAGGCAATGGAGCAGTTGTTGTTCCTGCTGATCGGTCTCGGCTTCTTCATCCTGACGCTAGCGTTGCTGTCGGGCCTGATCTTCGTCGACGACCTCATGGCCCAGCACCTGGCGCACAAGACCGTGCTTTCGGTCCTGGCCTGGGCCATGTTCGGGGCCCTGCTGTGGGGCCGCTGGCGGCGCGGCTGGCGCGGCCGGACCGCCATTCGCTGGGCCCTCTCGGGCTACGGCATGCTCGTCCTCGCGTATTTCGGCAGCAAGCTCGTTCTAGAACAAATCCTAAGCAGGCATTGGACTTAGCAGATGTATTTAAAGTGTTATTGGACTCCTCGGGCCTTGACGCAGCGGCCGGTGGACCTTAGTTAGTAGCACTCGCCCGCGGCCGGAAACCCCCTCACTTGGAAGATTTACCCCTGTCAGCCTGGCTGGCCGTCCTGGCCGTGCTGATCGCCTTGTCGGCGTTCTTTGCCGGCACCGAAACCGCCTTGATGGCTTTGAATCGCTACCGCCTGCGACACATGGCCAAGGCCGGCCATCGCGGTGCCCGTATCGTCGAAAAACTGCTCGCCCGCCCGGACCGCCTGATCGGCATGATCCTGCTGGGCAACATCGCCGTGCATTCGGCCTCGGCGGCCATCACCACGTTCCTGACCCTGCAACTGTTGGGCGAGGCCTGGATCTCGCCGGCGATCATGGTGCTGACCGTGTTCATCCTGATCTTCGGCGAGATCGCGCCCAAGACATTGTCGGCGCTGTATCCCGACCGCGTTGCCCTGCCCTCGTCCTATGTCTATGTCTGGCTGCAGTGGGTCGCCTTCCCGTTCGTCTGGCTGGTCAACCTGCTGTCCAACGGCTTGCTGCGGCTGTTCGGCGTTTCGCCCGAAGAGGCGGCCCAACATTCGCTGAGCACCGAGGAACTGCGCTCGGTCGTCGCCGAAGCCGGCGCCATGATCCCGCAACGCCACCAGCGCATGCTGCTGTCGCTGCTCGACCTGGAGAAAGCCACCGTCGAGGACATCATGGTGCCGCGCAACGAGATCGTCGGCGTCGACGTCACCGACCCGCCGGACCGGATACACGCCCAGTTGATTGCGAGCCAGCACACGCGCCTGCCGCTGTACTCGGGTTCGATAGACGACTTGCGCGGAATCATCCATTTGCGCAACGCGATCAAGGTGATTGCGTCGTCGCCGTTCGACGTGCAGGAACTGCTGCGCTCGGCGCGCGAGCCCTATTTCATCCCGGAGGGCACGCCGCTGAACCAGCAGTTGCTCAACTTCCAGAACCAGAAGCGCCGCATCGGCTTCGTCGTCGATGAGTACGGCGACATCCAGGGCCTGGTCACCCTGGCCGACATCCTCGAGGAAGTGGTGGGGGAATTCACCTCGGACCCGGCGACGCGCGTGAAGAACGTCTCGATGGAAGCCGACGGCAGTTACGTGGTAAACGGCGGCATCACGATCCGCACCTTGAACCGGACTTTGGGCTGGAAGCTGCCGACGGCGGGCCCGCGCACGGTCAACGGCCTGGTGCTCGAGCAGCTCGAGGACATTCCCAAGCCCGGCAAGCAGGTCCGGGTGCGCGACTACCTGATCGAGATCACCGAGACCCAGGCCAACGCGGTGCGCACCGCTCGCATCCGTCCGCCGGCCATCACGGCGGAAGCTGCAGTGAGCTAGAAGCAAAAAATCAGAGCGGCGGCAGGCCGAAAAAGCGCGCGTGGAAGTGCGCGAACGCGCCGAACACCGCGAGCACGATCAACCAGCGCCACAGCCCGATCTCGCCGAGTGCGAGCTTGTTTCGGCCCTGCGCCACCGCGACGAACGGCAAATTCGAGGTCTTGGCCGCGTACGGCGCCCAGCGCTCACCGAACTGGCGCGCGCGCTTCCCATCGATCGAGAACGTGCCATACCCGGCAACGACGAGGAAACAGCCGAAGAACAGCAGGTTGGCTGGCTCCGGGTTGAACACGAGGTGCACCGCGGCCCACAGCGCCACGCCCCACAGGAACGGGTGGCGCGTGATGCGGTGGACGCCGCGCGCGTTGTCGTCCTGGTCGAGCAGCCTCTCGCCGCCTACCGACGTCGGACCTGGCGTGGTCAAGCCCAGCACGACGAGCGCGAACGCCACCAGCATCAGCAACGCGGCCAGCGCGCGCACGCCGACCAGTGCGGTGACCTGCGGCGTGCGCATGCCGACCCAGGCTTGGATCAGCCACCACAGCGCCGCGATCGAGGCGATCGAAAATGCGGCGCGATAGACGTTGGCACCCAACCGTGCGATCAGCACATCGCGCAGCGTCGTGCCGGATATGAACAGGTGCATGACGGCGAACACCAGCGCCGCGAGTGCAAGGTTCGTCATCGACTCGATCCCCGGTTGCGATGCGTTGATGATGGCAAAGTCACGCGAGCGCCGCGATGGCCTGCCGCAGGCTGCCGACCGGCGTGACCTCGATCTCCAGCTTGGTGCCCTTGCGTGGCTTGTTGGCCTCCGGCACGACCGCGTGGCGAAACCCCTGCTTCGCCGCCTCGAGCAAGCGTTCCTCGCCACCGGTGACCGGCCGTATCTCGCCGGCGAGGCCGACCTCGCCAAATACCACCGTGTCGCCCGGCACGGCGCGGCCGCGGAACGACGACAACGCGGCCATCACCAGCGGCAGGTCCGCGCCAGTTTCCTGGATGCGCATGCCACCGACCACGTTGACGAACACGTCCTGGTCACCGAGCGCCACGCCGCCGTGGCGGTGCAACACCGCGAGCAGCATCGCGAGGCGGTTCGACTCGAGCCCGAGCGTGACCCGGCGCGGGTTGTCGAGGCGCGACGGATCCACCAGCGCCTGCACCTCGACCAGCAGCGGACGGTTGCCCTGGCGCGTGACGGTGATGACGCTGCCCGGCACCGGCTGTTCGTGGCGCGACAGGAACAGCGCGGACGGATTGCTGACTTCCTTGAGGCCGGCGTCCGTCATCGCGAACACGCCGAGCTCGTTGACGGCGCCGAAACGGTTCTTGACGGCGCGCACGAGGCGGAAGCGCGAGCCGGCGTCGTGCTCGAAGTACAGCACGGTGTCGACCATGTGTTCGAGCACGCGCGGGCCGGCGATCGCGCCTTCCTTGGTCACGTGGCCCACCAGGATCACGCAGCAGCCCGAGGCCTTGGCGTGGCGCACCAGCTGCGCCGCGCATTCGCGCA
>DATLBT010000116.1:0-9917 GCA_035526825.1 Verrucomicrobiia bacterium
CCCGGACGACGATGCCGCTGTGCGTGCCGCGCTGGCGAGTCTCGCCGATCGCGCGCAGCCGCTGGTGGTGCAGCTGCCGCGTGCAGCAGGGCAGAAGGAAGGTCGTTACGGCCACACGCTGAGTGGCGCGCCGGTGATGCCTGAGCGCGAGCCGGAAGCGTCGGCCGCTTCATCGGCGAAAGCCGACGCGCTCGCCGCGCTGGAGGAGCGCCTGCGACAACTGGAAGAGCGCGTAGCCAACCTGGAAAAATTGCCCTCCCCGTAGAGGCGCTTTTGTGGGAGGGGCCCTGGCCCCGACAGTCCTGCCACCGACGTCGGGCCCAGGGGCCCTCCCACAGAAAGCCAAGGTCATGCCCTGGCGCCCTCTACGCCTCCAAAAAACCCCTGATCAGCGCGCTGACGCGCTCCGGGAATTCATGGATCACCCAGTGCGAGCCCTCGCGGATCCGCTCGATGCGCAGGTCGGGCACGCATTCGTCGAGTCCGTCGAGCAGTTCGGGCAACAGCGCGGTGTCGGCCTCGCCCCAGATCACCAGCGTCGGCACTTTCACCTGGAAGTCGCGCGCCGCGAGCTGCGGTACGCGCTCGGGCGGGTCGGCCGGGTACAGCGGCGAGGCGCGGTAATAGTTGAGCGCCGCGGTGAGCGCGCCGGGCTGGGCCCAGGCTTCCTTATATAAGGACACGGTGGCAGCGTCGGCCCTGGCTCCGCCGGCAGCGCCCCAGTCGCGGAACAGCCGAGCCATCCGCTCGAAGTCGTTCTCGCGCAGCAGGCCTTCTGCCTTGTCGAGGCGGAAGAACGACATGTAGCCGCTGACCTCGCGCTGCTTCGGGTTATGGCGCAGTTCGCGTGCGTACGGCACCGGGTGCGGTGCGTTGATGATGACGAGCTTGTCCACCAAATCCGGGTGGGTCATCGCGAAATGCCACGCGCACGCGCCGCCCCAATCGTGCGCGACGAGGATGCAGCGCTCGAACCCCAGGTGCCGGACCAGCTCGCGCAGGTCCTCGGTCTGCTGCGTGACGTGGTACGCCTTCACCCCGTCGGGTTTGCTCGACAGGTTGATGCCGCGCATGTCGGGCGCGCAGACGGTGTGGTCGCGTGCGAAGTCAGGCAGCAGGTGTTCCCACGCGCGCCAGAATTGCGGGAAGCCGTGCACGAACAACATCAGCGGGCCCGCGCCGCCAATTGCGTAATGCAGGCATACGCCGTTGACGTCGGCGTACTGGCTGCGCAGTGTCATCCTGGGCGCAGCGAAGGATCGCGTCGGCACGCGGTCCCTCGCTCCGCTCGGGACGACACGGTCACGCGGCCTGGCTTGCGCGGGCCGGCGCCTCGGCGCCCGGCAGCAGCAAGTCGCTGAACTTGCCCAAGTGGTGGTCGGCATCGCCGAAGCTCGCGTTGATCAGCGTCAGACGCTTGAAGTAGTGGCTCACCGACGCTTCATCGGTCACGCCGATGCCGCCGTGCAGCTGCACCGCCTGCTGGCCGACGAAGCGGCTGGCCTGGCCGATGTAGGCCTTGGCGGCGTGGATCGCGCGGCGCCGCTCGGCGATGTCGGCCGAATCCGCGCGAGCCGCGGCGAGCAGCATCATCGAGCGGGCGTTTTCGACGTACATCAGCATGTCGGCCATGCGGTGCTGCAGCACCTGGAAGCTGCCGATCGGCACGCCGAACTGCTTGCGCTGCTTGACGTACGTCAGCGTCAGCTCCGTGATCGCGCTCATCGCGCCCACCGCCTCGGCGCACAGCGCCGCGATGCCGCGCGCCTGCGCGAACTCGAGCAAAGATGCGCCCTGGCCTTCCTTGCCGAGCAGCGTGCCGCGCGCGTTGCTGAACGCGATGTCGGCGGCGCGCATGCCGTCATGGGTCGGGTAATCGCGCACGGTGATGCCGGGTGCAGTGCGATCGACGATGAACAGGGACACGCCCTTGTCGTCGTGTTCGTGGCCCGAGGTGCCCGCCGACACGATCAGCGTGTGCGCCTGCGCGCCGTGCAGCACCACGGTCTTGTCGCCGGTGATAGCGTAGGTCTCGCCTTGCTTCCTCGCGGCGGTCTTCACGTGCGTTGGCTGGTAGCGCGCACCGTCTTCGTCGGACGCCAGTGCCAGCAAGAGTGAGCCCTCCGCGACTTTCGGCAGCAGTGCGCCTTTCTGCGCGTCCGAGCCCGCTGCGGCGACGAGGCCGGCGCCGAGCACGACGGTCGCGAGGTACGGCTCGACCACGAGGCCGCGACCGAAGACTTCCATCACCACCATGGTGTCGACGGCGTTGCCCGGCAGGCCGCCGAGTTCCTCCGGCAGGCCAAGCGCGGTGAGGCCCATCTCGGCGAGTTGCTTCCACGCCTCGGGCGAGATGCCATCCTTGGATTTCAAAATCTGCTTGCGCTGCTCGAAGGCGTAGCCCTTCGCCACGTAACGGGCGAGGGTGTCGCGGAGTTGCTGCTGTTCGTCGGAAAGCGTGAAGTCCATGTGAGTGTCCTTACAGGCCCAACATCATCTTGCTGATGATGTTGCGCTGAATTTCGTTGCTTCCCGCGTAAATCGACGCCTTGCGGAAGTTGAAGTAGTCGCCGGTCAGCGGCGGGCCGAAGGCCGGGCCGGCGATCTCGCCGGCATAACCGTGATCGAGCGCGGCCGGCTGCCACGGCAGCGCGTGCACGCCGAGCGCCTGCATCATCAGCTCGGTCAGCATCTGCTGGATCTCGGTGCCCTTGACCTTCAGCATCGATGCCTCGGGGCCCGGGCCTTTCTTCTCGGCCTCGGCCGCGATCACGCGCAGGTTGGTGATCTCGAGTGCCATCAGGTCGATCTCGACCTGCGCCACCTTGTCACGGAAGCGCGCGTCCTCGAGCACGCCTTGCTCGGCGGCGATGCGCTTGAGCTTCTCGAGCCAGCGCTTGCAAAAGCCCACGCCGGCGTTGCCGGTGCGCTCGTGGCCGAGCAGGTACTTGGCGTAGGTCCAACCCTTGTTCTCCTCGCCAACCCGATTGGCGACGGGAACCTTCACGTTCTCGAACCACACCTCGTTAATCTCGTGCTCACCGTCGAGCATGATGATGGGCCGCACCGTGATGCCCGGCGACTTCATGTCGATCAGCAGGAACGAGATGCCTTCCTGCGCGCGCACGTCGGTCGCGGTGCGCACCAGGCAGAAAATCCAGTCGGCGTGCTGCGCCAGCGTGGTCCAGGTTTTCTGGCCGTTGACCAGGTAATAGTCACCTTGCCGCTCGGCGCGCGTCTTGAGCGAGGCGAGGTCCGAGCCCGAGCCCGGCTCGGAGTAGCCCTGGCACCACCAGTCCTCGCCGGAAAGGATGCGCGGCAGGAAATGCTGCTGCTGCCCCGGTGAGCCGAACTTCATGATGACCGGAGCGACCATGCGCAGGCCGAACGGCATCAGCGGCGGCGCGCCGGCAGCGGCGCATTCCTCCTCGAAAATGTACTGCTGCGTCGAGCTCCAGCCGGTACCGCCGAACTCGCGCGGCCAGGTCGGCGCGACCCAGCCCTGCTTGTGCAGGATCTTGTGCCAGAGCAGGAGGTCGTTCCTGCCCATCCGCTTGCCGTGGACGATCTTGTCCGACAAATCCTTCGGCAGGTTTGCGCGCAGGAATGCGCGGACCTCGTCGCGGAATGTCTTCTGTTCGGGGGTGAATTCGAGGTCCATGCTCAAGCAGCCGGTGCGAACGGGGGATCAGCATAGGCTGGGGCTTCCCATCCGCCAAATGAATAGTGCTTATCCGCCGCGATAAGCCGGCTTTATGGCGCCGGCAGCTATCTTTGTGGGAGGGGGCTCTCCCACAAAATAAGGGAGGCTTATCCTCACCCATTCGCAGGGTTCATTTGAACCGGCCGCGCTTCCACACTACATTTCCCGCGCTTCCCCGATCCTCCGGAGCCTCAATGGCAGTCACCGCATACAAGGTGCACGGCGCCGTCGCCGTCATCACGATGAACAACCCGCCGGTCAACGGCCTCGGTCACGCGCTGCGCAGTGGCCTCATCGCCGGCCTCGAAAAGGCGCTCGGCGATGCGAAGGTGAAGGCGGTCGTGATCACCGGCAGTGGCAATGGCCCAAAACAGACATTCTGTGGCGGCGCGGACATCAAGGAATTCAACACGCCGAAGATGCTCGCCGAGCCTTCGCTGCACACCGTGATCCGCGCCATCGAGGCCAGCGACAAGCCGGTGATCGCCGCGATCAACGGTACGGTGATGGGGGGCGGCCTGGAACTCGCGCTCGGCTGCCACTTCCGCATCGCCGTCGGCGGCGCGCAAGTGGCGCTGCCCGAGGTGAAGATCGGCCTGCTGCCGGGTGCCGGCGGCACCCAGCGCCTACCGCGCCTGATCGGCGTGGAGCACGCGCTCAACATGATCGTCAGCGGCGCCGCGGTGCCGAGCGACATGTTCAAGGGGTCCAAATTGTTCGACGCGATGAGCACGCCGGAGGCGCTGCTGAAGGACACGCTTGCGCTGGCGAACAAGATCGTCAATGAAAAGCAGGGGCTGCCGCTGGTGCGCAACCTCAAGATGAAGATGCCCAATGCCGACGGCTTCTTCATGGTTGCCAAGAACACCGTAGCCGGCATGGCGGGTCCGTTCCCGGCGCCCGGCAAGTGCGTGGAGGCCGTGAAGGCCGCGCTCACCAGCCGCAATTTCGACGAGGGCATGGCGCGCGAGAGCCAGCTGTTCGCCGAACTCATCAACACGCCGGAGGGCAAGGCGCTGCGCCACGCGTTCTTCGGCGAGCGCGCGGCGGGCAAGATCCCCGACGTGCCGGAGACCACGAAGGTGCGCGCGATCAAGTCCGCGGCGGTGATCGGCGCCGGCACGATGGGCGGCGGCATCGCGATGAACTTCGCGAATGCCGGCATCCCGGTGACGGTGCTCGAGATGAAGCAGGAGGCGCTCGACAAGGGCCTCGCGACGATCCGCAAGAACTACGAGAACACGGTCAAGAAGGGCAAGCTCAAACCCGAGAAGATGGAAGAGCGGATGAAGCTGCTCGTGCCCACGCTCAAGTACGAGGACCTGCGCAACGCCGACATCGTCATCGAGGCGGTGTTCGAGGACATGGACGTCAAGAAGACCGTGTTCCAGGCGCTGGACAAGGTCATGAAGAAAGGCGCGATTTTGGCGAGCAACACCTCGACGCTGGACCTCGACAAGATCGCCAGCTTCACCAAGCGCCCGCAGGACGTCATCGGCCTGCATTTCTTCTCGCCGGCCAACGTCATGCGCCTGCTCGAGGTCGTGCGCGGCAATAAGACCGGCAAGGATGTGCTGGCGACCTGCATGCAGCTCGCCAAGACCATCAAGAAATTTCCGGTGGTGGCCGGCGTCTGCGACGGCTTCATCGGCAATCGCATGATCCACCAGTACGGTCGCGAGTCGCAGGTGCTGATGATGGAAGGCGCCTCGCCGCAGCAGGTGGACAAGGCGGTCGAGAAGCTCGGCTTCGCGATGGGCCCGTTCCGCATGGGCGACCTCGCCGGCCTCGACGTGGGCTGGTACATCCGCAAGCGCCACTACGCCGAGCATCCTAAGCAGCCGCGCGCCGCGGTCGCCGACCGCGTGTGCGAGCTTGGCCGTTACGGCCAGAAGACCGGCAAGGGCTGGTACGAGTACAAGCCGGGCGACCGCACCGCCTACCCGGATGCCGAAGTCGAGAAGATCATCGTCGAGGAGCGCGAGAAGGCCGGCATCAAGCCGCGCAAGATTTCCGATGAGGAGATCGTCGAGCGCCTCGTCTACGCCCTGGTCAACGAGGGCGCGCGCATCCTCGAGGAAGGCATCGCGCTGCGCGCCAGCGACATCGACATGGTCTACCTCAATGGCTACGGCTTTCCGCTGCACCGCGGCGGGCCGATGCACTACGCCGACGCGCAGGGCCTGTTCAACGTCGCGCGCCGCATGCGCGACTTCTCGCGCAACCCGCACAGCGACCAGAAATTCTGGAAGCCAGCGAAGCTGGTCGAGAAGCTTGCCGCCGAGGGCAGCAGCTTTGCCGGGTGGGATGCTTCGCGTAGCAGCAAGTCAAAGAAGAAGGGGAAGTGAAATGACCACCGACGCAGTCATCGTCTCGACGGCCCGCACCGGCCTGACCAAGTCCTGGAAGGGCGGTTTCAACATGACGCACGGCGCGACGCTGGGCGCGCATGCGATCAAGCACGCGGTCGAGCGCGCGAAAGTCGATCCGGGCGAGGTCGAGGACGTGATCCTCGGCTGCGCGTATCCGGAAGGCGCAACCGGCGGCAACATCGCGCGCCAGGCCGCGCTGCGCGCGGGCTTCCCGGTCACGGTTGGCGGCGTCACCGTGAATCGCTTTTGCTCGAGCGGCCTGCAGACCATCGCGATGGCCTGCCACCGCGTGATCGTCGACCAGGTGCCGGTGATGGTCGCCGGCGGCGTCGAGTCGATCAGTTGCGTGCAGAACGACATCAATCGCCTTTACTACAAGGACGCCTGGCTCGAGGAGCACAAACCCGACATCTACCTGCCGATGCTGCAGACGGCGGAGAACGTGGCCAAGCGCTACAAAGTCCCCAAGGAAAAGCAGGACGAGTACGGCGCACAGAGTCAGCAGCGCGCGGCTGCGGCGCAGGCGGCGGGCAAGTTCAACGACGAAATCGTGCCGATGAAGACGGTCGCGGGCGTCGTCGACAAGGTCACCGGCGCGCTGTCAACGCGCGAAGTGACGGTCACGGCGGACGAGGGCATCCGCTCCGACACCACGCTCGAGGGCGTCAGCAAGATTCGCACCGCGATCCCGGGCGGCGTGATCACCGCTGGCAACGCCAGCCAGTTCAGCGACGGCGCGTCCGCCGTCTGCATCATGAACGGCAAGCTCGCGGAGCAGCGCGGCTTGTCGCCGCTCGGCATCTTCCGCGGCTTCACGATCGCCGGTTGCGAGCCGGACGAGATGGGCATCGGCCCGGTGTTCGCGGTGCCGCGCCTGCTCGAGCGCGCCGGCCTCAAGGTGCAGGACATCGGCTTGTGGGAGCTCAACGAGGCGTTCGCGGTGCAGGTGCTCTATTGCCGCGACAGGCTCGGCATCCCGGCCGACAAGCTGAACGTCAACGGCGGCGCCATCGCGGTGGGCCATCCGTACGGCGTGTCGGGCGCGCGGCTGGTCGGCCACGCGCTGATCGAAGGCAAGCGCCGCGGCGCAAAGTATGTGGTCGTGACGATGTGCATCGGTGGCGGCATGGGCGCCGCGGGGTTGTTCGAGGTTGCCTGACGCGCCCGCTTACCTTGTCCGCCAATCCGGAATTCACGGCACCGGCGTCTTCGCCGCGCGTGACCTGGCATTCGAGGAAGAAATCGTCTGGTATGAAGGCGCCCTGATCACGCACGCCGAAGCCGGCGAGCGCGAGGACACCGGCCACACGTTCCTTTTCACGCTGAACGAGTGGTGGGTGATCGACGGCGGCGTCGGCGGCAGCGACGCGCGCTTCATCAACCACTCCTGCGACCCGAACTGCGAAGCCGCGGGCGTCGACGACGACGAAGACAACCCTGACCCGGCCAAGGAGCGCATCGTGATCCAGGCCCTGCGCCCGATCCGCGCCGGCGAGGAGTTGACCTACGACTACCAGCTCGAAGTCGACGAGCCCATCACGGATGAAGATCGCGTGTTATGGGCGTGCCGGTGCGGCTCGCCCAAATGCCGTGGAGTGATGCTCAAAGAAGTGGGGTCAGAGGTTATCTACACCCCTAATTAGTGTTGTAGACAACATCTGACCCTACTTCTTCTCCCGCACCGGCAGTGGCACGTTGCACAGCTCCACGTGCCCGACCTTGTCGAGGAACCACTCCTCCCGGCGCCAGCGCCGCGAGTCGACGTACTCGGTCCACGTCGCCGTATCGGTGCGCAACAGCTCCAGTTCGGTGCGCTGGCTTGCCGGCAGGTCTGCCGCGACGCGCAGCGCGCGCACTTTCACATGTTGCTCCGGGTTTTCGTAAAAGCCCAGCGCGCCGGTGCCGCGCGGCAGCGCGCTCAGCAGTTCCATGCCCTTCACCACGCGCCCGGCCAGCGTGATGTTGCGGTCGAGGTGACGCGGTGAGTGGCCGATGACGACGTAGAGCCCCGCGCCGCTGCCGCTGTCGGCCGTATTGCCGCGCGACACGCCGAGCATGCCGTAGCAGTGCGCGAGCCAGGCCTTGCCGTTGCCGCGCGCCGCAGGGAATCCCGTCGAGTGGCCGGCCTCCGGTGCGTAGACGTCGCCATCGGCGAGCACGCTGAACGGCAAGTCGGGCGTGGCCTCGCGCGCGAACTCCGGCGGCAGGCTCGACTTCGCGCTGCGGATCGGCCGCGCCTTCTTCTCGTCTTCCGCGGGATCGCCCCATTGCACCACGTAGTTGTCCTGCGAGCGCAGGATCACCAGGCCGTCGAAATACTGCTCGCGCGCCAGCGCCTTGATGTTCTGCGCATGCAGCGGCGCGAACGCGGGCGCGAGCTCGATCACCACGCGGCCGCTGGCGAGCTCGAGGTAAATGGTGTCCTCGGGATCGAGTCGCCGCCAATCCGAGGGCGCGGAGGCTTCGAGCACTTGCGCCGAAGCGCGGCCTGCGGGAGGGGCGACGGGCTGCTGGGCACAGGCGGCGAGGCAGAGCAGGGCGAGGAGCATCAGGCGCATGGGATCACCGCGTCGGCTGGATCGGCCCATTCTGCCCCAACCCCCGAAAGTTCCAGCGCAAGCGCGGGACTGGGCGCGGGAACCGCCGGCGGGGTCGGGGTGGTCTATGGGTACTGCAAGGAACAGAGGTTACGGCGGTGAGATGCGCTCCGGCGGTGTGTGTGGCGTGCCTGTTGTGGTGGGTCGGCCTGCCCGCCGGAGCGCAGGATAGTTCCGGCACGGACGTCTTCGAGGCGAATGAATCGCCCCAGCAGGCGTTGCAGCGCATCCAGAAGGCAAAGAATCGCCCGTTGCGGCGCGGTGGCGCTGAACCGCCGGCCGCCGTCCCGTACCTTTCTGACGATTCCTTGCGCTCTGGCAGCCTGACCGGCAGCAACGCGCCATCCACGGGGCGTGATTTCCCCGGCAACGATCCGGTCGGCCACGACCGGGACCCGGCGGCGGAGCGCGACGAGGTCAAGGAAGAGAAGGAACACGAAGAGGCCAAGGAAGAGAAAGATCACGACAAGGACAAGGAACAGGACGACGCCAAAGACGACGATGACCACGACGACGAAAAGAAAAAAGGCAAAGGCTGAGCGTCGTTTGCGCCGGTTTGCGCTCGCCGTCGCGGCTCTCGCCGTCGCGTTGCTGGCAACGCCGGCGCTGGCCGCGCCGTCGGCGCGCAATGCCTTCGACGCCGGAATCAAGGCCTATCGCGCCGGCAAGTATCCACAGGCCGTCGACCACTTCCTCGCTGCCCGCAATCGCGGCATGAAGGATTCCAACCTCGACTTCAACCTTGGGCTCGCGTACTACCGCGCCAACAAGCCGACCCAGGCGCGCGAGCTGCTTTCGCGCGTGCGCGCCGACCTGCGCTACACCGCGGTGGCCGACTACCACCTTGGCTTGATCGCGGCGCAGCAAGGTGAGCGTGAACTCGCCTATTACTACCTGGAGTCGGTGCAGGCATTGGCGCCCACCGAGGACATGCGCAACCTCGCGAGCATCGAGCTGCGACGCCTCGATGACGTGCCGCTCGAAGCCGGCCCGACTACGCCGGACGTCGAGTTCCCCGGCGCGAGCTATTACGCGCGCCTCGCGGCCGGCTTCGACAGCAATCCGGAGCTCGAGAGCGGCACGCAGGACGTCGTCACCGACGAGAGTGCCGGCTATGCCGACGCGCTCGCCAACCTCGCATACCCGTTCCTCGACACGGCATCCGGCAGCACGGTGTTCCGCGCCGACCTGCACCTGCGCCAGCACGGTGACGAAGCCGGTTACGACCAGCAGTCCGGCGAGCTT
>DATLBT010000117.1:0-8249 GCA_035526825.1 Verrucomicrobiia bacterium
ACAACTTTCAGGCACGACAGCAGTACGTAGTCTCGGCCGATGACCAACGAGTCCTCGTCAACGCTCCGACGGAGGCGATCGATCCGCGCTCGATTACTCCGATCCTCAACTGGAAGGGCAAGCCTTAGCGATGACGTAACCTCTCTTTCAGGCGGTGATTTTCCTCCGTGTTCGCCTCCCTTCCATCGTTTAGCTTATGGGATCTCTTTCACTCGGGTGTTTTGTTCGCTGGATGGAACGCCCGTCACTCGCGATCAGGCGATCAAGGCGATTCGGGGTGCACAGCGGGTGGCTGCGCGCGTGCGTCGGCCGCCGTCGCCACCATCGGGCGAGGCCTCACATGATCGATCCCAGGTCAATCATCATGAGCTTTTCGCAATCATCGTCGTAGCGACCGTGCTCCGGGAAGCCAGACCGACAAGGAGAAGTTCGTCCGGACCTCCATGCTGCGCCTGCAGCAGCAACAGATGCTGCTTCGGTCCAAACTCGGTCGTGTGGACCAGGACCGTCTCAGCGATACCATTCCCGAGGAACTGGAACTCGAAATCAGCAGCACTGCAGAACGAGCTTCGGCGAGTGCGAACCGAGATAGAGCGCCACGAAGTCGCCAGTCAGGCGTACGAGGCGGCGGGACTCCAAATTCTAGAACTCGCGCAAACCGCCTATTCCTCGTATGTTGCGAAAAATCCGCACGAACAGGCGCGCTTGATCAAAACGCTCGTATCGAACCCCATATTCGATCGCGGAAGTCTTCTCCCATGCCCCTCCTGTGGGGGCAAAGTGTCACCCACCGCTCGGAATACCCGTTCGGCCCGAAACTGTTACCTATCCGCTCGGAATAGACTGCCACCTATCCGACCAGAAAGGACCCTACGGGCGTGGCTCCTCAGGCTGGATTCGAACCAGCAACCCTCCGGTTAACAGGCGGAAAAAGAAACATTAGCGGCACTTTGCGGCCGTATGTCAGACGTTGCTGGATCACGCATCATGGCCCCTAGAAACCAGTGATGTTCGACCTTCGCTGTGGGTCTGCACATGCCGGCCTTGGCTGCGCTTTGTTGCAGCCAAAGGGCAAAAAAAGGGCAACTTCCCAAGACTCGACTAACGTCCTACGCCGTCGGTTGCTTGATGACTACGCCGATGGGACTCTTCGGCCGCTATTTTAACGAATCGATTTACCCACCCTACGGGCATCAACTGGACGCGCGTTTGTCCAGCCGTGTGCGGAAATACATCGAAACCGGGTCGCGCAGATACGCACGCGCAATATCAGCCTTGGACGCCTCGATGGCTGCCCGATCGAGATTCCCGTTCGCATCGAGCGCGCGGTGCCACTGACAATAGGTGTCTTGCCGGAGACACTGCGCCCAATGCGACCGCGCGCCATTCAAGTCGTGCTTGGCGAACGCATCCATTCCCTGTGCGAAGTGCAGCGCCGAAGTGACGACCGGGGGCGCCGAAGGGTTCTGGGATGCTTCGCTCAGTGCATGGATCGCTTGCTCGAGCGCCGCCGCGTTGTTCCTGCGCCCAGCGAGAGCCGCCTGCGCCTGGGCAAAGACGCTCCCACCAGTCGCGAGAGGCCGTCCGGCAGCGATGAGGGCACGCTGCAGCGCTCCTTCGTTAGCGATTTATCGATCCGGCGATCCGTCGTCAGCAATCGGGCGCGCATGGCAGAGGCCGTTCGGTCGAACAGGCGGAGCGCATTTGCGTGCTAATGAAGTCTGGCCTCTATTTTGCTGTTTGTTCGCCTTATGACGAACCACAAAAGTACTGATACTGCTCAGCCAGCTTTGCAACGTGATCCCGACGAGTGGAAGACGGGCAATGAACCCATGACCGACGCGCAACGGTCCTACCTCGAGACGTTGTGTCGAGAAACCGGCGAAAAGTTCGATGAATCACTTTCGAAGGCGGACGCGTCGAAGCGCATTGATGAACTTCGGGAACGGTCGCCTCGGCTGGCGCAGGAGTGACACCAAGTTTGTGTCGATGGCATGGACTGGCGTAAGTGAGATCATTGCGCCACTGCTGGCCTCGTCGGTTACCGCCGCAGCACTCTGACCAAGGCGACATGGTGGAGGTAAAGTTTCCGCGGTGTCGCCTCGTCATGACCAACCTAAGGGACGTGGCGCGCCGGCCCCACTGGTGATTCGCAGTTGACGATTTGGGCGATTTCTTCCGCTGCGCGAGCAACCACTCGTAAGCCGAATCAACCAGTACACCACCTGTGAATTGTTGTGAATCATCTCGTCGGCTTCGCCGAGCTCGGTCTAGTCCGGCTCCTTCTCTTTGCGGCGAGTGTGGTACGCAGTTCGGCGGCGGTCTTGTTGCTCGTAGAGCGCAACCGGCGTCGAGCCACCGTAGCTGAGCTATCCGATGGCCCTCGTCGCGGGCGCGGCGCGACGTGACGTATCATCGGCCTCAGGGAGCACTCAAATGCGCAGCAGTGGATTCTTCTTCCTCGCGTTGCTCGTCGTGTCGCGCGCCGCCGTGGCGCAGGATCACGCGCACCCCCGCAGCGAAAAGCTCGGTACCGTGAGCTTCGCGACGTCATGCAATGCCGCTGCTCAGGCCGAGTTCACCCGCGCCGCCTCGCTTCTGCACTCATTCGAGTTCGGTCCGGCGATCGCCGGCTTCGAAGCGGTGGTGAAAGCTGATCCTTCCTGCGGGATCGCCGCGTGGGGCATCGCGTTGAGCCGCTGGGGAAATCCGTTTGCCGTGGGCATTCGCTCTCCGGAACAGGTGCGGCAGGGCCTCGCGGCCGTCGAACGGGCCCGCACGATCGGCGCGAAGACTCAACGAGAGCGCGCCTACATCGACGCCGTGGCGCACCTGTATGTCGATGGTGCGCGTCAACAGCAGCAGCGTGTAGAGGCCTACCGCGACGCGATGGGACAGCTTTCGAAGCAGTACCCCGACGACGTCGATGGGGCACTCTTCTATGCGCTTTCCCTGACCGCGGCTGAGGATCTGAACGACAAATCCTACGCCAGCCGGCTGCAGGCGGTCGGCATTCTCGAACCGCTTTACGCAAAGCATCCCGACCACCCTGGGATCGCCCACTACATCATCCATAGCTATGACGTCCCAGCGCTCGCCTCGCGTGCGCTGGATGCGGCTAAGCGCTACGCCAACATCGCGCCATCGGCGCCGCATGCGCTCCACATGCCGTCACACACCTTCACGCGCGTTGGCCTCTGGCAGGAATCGATCGAGACCAACATCGAGTCTGCGAAGGCAGCCCGGCAGTTGGGCATGACGGGCGAAGAACTCCATGCGAGTGACTATCAGATCTACGCCTACTTGCAGACGGCCCAGGACCGGGCGGCGAAAGGCCTGCTTGATGCGCTGCCAGAGATCGCGAGCCGATTCAATCCGGCAACGGTCGGCGGCGCGGCGCCTCCAGCTGCGGCGTTTTATGCGCTCGCTGCGATTCCGGCGCGGTGGACGCTCGAACGCGGGGCGTGGACCGAGGCCGCGAAGCTCCAGACGAAGCCCAGCCCGCTGCCGTACGCGGACGCTCTGACAGAATTCGCGCGCGCGATCGGCGCCGCGCGCGCAGGGGACCTTGCGAAAGCGCGGGTTGCTGTCGATCGCCTCGAGAGCCTGCGTCAGCGGATGGAACAAATGAACGAGGCGTACTGGACGCAGCAGATCCAGATTCAGCGCGACGGCGCCGCAGCGTGGCTGGCCTTTGCGGGCGAGAACAAGGCAGACGCGATCGCAAAGATGCGACAGGTTGCTGATGCGGAAGATCGGACGGAGAAGGCCGCCGTGACCCCCGGTCCACTCGCTCCGGCGCGCGAACTGCTGGGCGAGATGCTGCTTGAGTCGAAGAACATGCGAGGCGCGCTGACGGAGTTCGAAGCGTCGCTTACGAAGGACCCGAACCGCTTCCGGTCGCTGCTTGGTGCAGCGAAAGCCGCCAGCGCCTCAGGCGACGGCGCCAAAGCAAAGCAGTACTACACACGGTTGGTCGAGATGTGCTCGCGCGCCGATGCCCCACGGCCGGAGCTCCAGGCTGCACGAGCGGCAGTCGGCCGCTGACCGACTCTTCCCCTTCAAGCCGGGTCATGCCTGCGCGGCGCGTTCCTCGCTTCGCCGTTTCAGCCCGCTGCCTCGTACTGAGAATACTGGTTTGTGATGCCGCGTGTCAGCGCGGCCAATCAGGTTTCCGAGCGTTCCTTCGTAACGCAGGGTCAGAATTCAGCGCTGTAGGTATTTGGGTGATTTACAGCGCCCTGCCTCCTTCCAGGGGCCAGTAGTAGAACAACGTTCAAATTCTCAATAGATCTGCCGACTAATCAGCTCGGGCCAGGCTGGAAGAAACGCGCGTAGGACCCGCAGCGAGGAACACGCACCGACGCGACTTTCTGATCGCCGCTTTCGATGCTGGCTTCTTCAGGACGTCGTAGCGTTCTGCCATAATCGGGGCGCAGAGTGGTAATCCGCGCTGTCGAGAGAGAGCGGGCGTGGGTCTGATAAGGGCTCTTCGGAAGAAATCCGTTTCATCCGGACTATCCTCAATCCGGACTATCCTCTGAGGGAGTCGCACATGACTGAATCGACGAGAGATCCGGTCGGCCGGCGCGACTTTTTGAAGAATGCGACCGCCGGCGCGGCCGCCTTCGTACCGGGACTTGGCGAAACACAGCAGCCCGCCGCCGCCGATCCCGACCATCAGGCTGTCCCATCCGATGTGGCTCTCCGCGTCAAGGCGCTCGAGTCGCTGCTCGTCGAGAAAGGGATGGTCAATTCCGCCGACATCGACGCGACCGTCGATCTCTACGAAAACAGGGTCGGTCCTCGAAACGGTGCGCGCGTCGTCGCGCGCGCGTGGAGCGATCCCGAATACAGGAAGCGCCTCCTCAACGAGAGCACCGGCACGAAGGCGATCGCCGAGCTCGGATACAGCGGCGGACAGGGCGAGTACATGATCGTCCTCGAGAACACCCCAAAGGTGCACAACCTCGTCGTGTGCACGTTGTGCTCGTGTTATCCCTGGCCGACGCTCGGCTTACCTCCCGCCTGGTATAAATCCGCTGCATACCGTTCGCGTGCGGTCATCGATCCCCGCGGTGTGCTGAGAGAGTTCGGCCTCGAGCTCTCAGACGATGTCGAGGTCCGCGTGTGGGACAGCACCGCCGAAATCAGATATTTGGTGCTTCCGGAGCGTCCCCGAGGAACGGAGCGCCTCACCGAAGAAGAGCTGGCAGCGCTCGTGACGCGCGATTCGATGGTTGGCGTTGCAAAGGTTGCCGCGCCTTCGCAGGGAGCCAGCGCATGAACGGTATTCATGACATGGGCGGCATGCATGGCATGGGGCCGATCAAACACCATCCCGACGAGCCAGTCTTCCATGAAGCATGGGAAGGCCGCGCGTGGGGTCTGCAGCGGGCGATGGGTCCGTACGGCAGGGGACGCTGGGGCAGCAGCCGCTTCGACCTCGAAAGCACGCCGCCCGCCGACTATCTGCGCGTCTCGTACTATGAACGTTGGTTCCTTATGCTGGTCAACCGGCTGTTGCGGAGCGGGCTGATCACCCCCGCGGAACTTCGCTCGGGCAAGGCGGATCCGAGCCGCCCCGCGGCTGAACGCTTGCCGGCGCCGGCGCGTCCGCTTAGTGCGCCGGCGGCTCGCATGGACACGCCAGTCAAGGCCGCCTTCAAGATCGGCCAGCGCGTGCGCTCACGAAACATCAATCCCGAAGGCCACACCCGTTCGCCTCGATACACGCGTGGCAAGGTCGGCGTAGTCGTGCGCAACAACGGCGCCTTCGCGCTGCAGGACACCGATACCAAAGGGATCTGGCTTGGCGGCCGCGCGCAGCCGGTCTACACCGTTCGTTTCGCAGCGCGCGAGTTGTGGGGCGCCCAGGCCTCACCGCGCGACGTCGTCCATGTTGATTTGTGGGAAGACTACCTTGAGCGTTCGTGATCGCCAGGCCGCCGCCGCGATCGCATCCCGGCTCGCCGAGCTGCCGCCGCTACCCAAAGACGATGACGGGCCGGTGTTTGCCGAACCCTGGCAGGCGCAGGCCTTTGCGCTGGCCGTCAAACTCTCCGAGCAGGGGCATTTCACCTGGAAAGAATGGGCGGCCACGCTGGCACACGAACTTCAGGTCGCCGCCGACCGAGGGGAACCCGACGACGGGTCTCGCTACTACGAACACTGGTTGACCGCTCTGGAGCGCTTAGTAACCGCCAAAGGTCTGGCCGATCCTCCTGCGTTGGCTGCCAGGAAGGAGGCGTGGACCAACGCCTACCGAAACACACCGCACGGAGTGCCCGTTGCGTTGCCCCAAGTGCACCGTAAGTTTGATGGCCGATCGCTTCTCCTTGGGCTCGGGTCGGTTGCGGCGGCCTACTGGCTGGTTCGGGCGACAGGACAGTCTTTCGCCGGGCCGCAGGCGCGGTTCGTCGCGAGTGCCGGTTTGGGTACGCTGCTCGGTATGCGACATGCGCTCGAGCCCGATCATCTCGCAGCGCTGTCGACCCTCTTGACTGGCGAGCGCAATGTTCGGAAAGCCGCGTGGCTCGGCGTGTACTGGGGGATCGGTCACACGTTGACGCTGCTGGTGGCGGGCACGCTCTTGGTCGTCTTGCGCGCTGACATGCCAGCAATCGCCTCGGACGCCTTGGCGTGCGCCGTCGTGCTGTTGCTGGTGGGGTTCGGCTTCCGCGCCATCTACCTGTCGGCCGGCCAGGCTTCGGCCGGCCGGGCGCATTCCCACGCCCACGGAGCGTCGTCAGCAGCCGCGCCGGTCGGCCAATGGACCATCGCGCGACGACCGCTGCTTGTGGGCGCGGTCCACGGGTTGGCGGGCAGTGGCGCGCTCACTGCGTTGGTCATGGCCACGATCCCGTCGATAGGGGCTCGTATTGCGTATCTGGTGCTGTTTGGCGTCGGTTCGACGTTAGGTATGGCCGCGCTGTCGGGCCTTATGGGCTGGCCGATCGCCCGCGTCGGAGTGCATAGTGGCTTCGCACGCGGTGTGGCGCTGGCGGTGGGATGTATCTCGATCACGCTCGGAGTGTACTGGGGCTATCCCCTGGTCGGCCGCTTCTTTTAGCTGCACACTTTCGGACTCTTGTCGCGTATCCGGATGCGCTTCCTTGTCGCCTAGTCGCAACCCAAAGCACCAGTCACGGGCACAGTGAAGTCCGAAAGAGTTAGCCAACGAACGGCGATGACAGGCCGGTAGTCATCCACCTTGGCATGCCGGACACAATGATCGTGACCTTGGGCTACGCAGCCGTGATCGGCTCTCAAGAACCGGCGCTCTAGGTGCGCGTCAACGGCCCGCAGCCCCACGAGCGACGGTCTTGCGCTGTCGACTCGCAACTGTGGATTGCAGCCCTTCTTGGACATACGATGTCGGCGTTACAAAGGGGGAACCTCATGCGTTGTGTTGCAGCCTCCCTACTCGCGCTCGTCGTCGTCACGCTTGCAGGATGCGACAGTCGGACGCCGGTTTCGCCGACACTGCCGCCAGGCAGCAACGTAGCGGCTTCACCCCCGCCAACAGCGCCAGCGCCGGGACAACCGGTCTGGAACTGGAATCTCACAACAGTGCTCACTGATGTCATCGGCCCTGACAACTGTTTCACGCGGCAACAGTCCCGTGCGGGACTCCCACGGTCCGAATCGTGGCAGATGGAAGTCACGCGAACTGGCGACGTGGTGGCCTTTGACTATGACGTTCGTAACTATCCTTCCGACAACGTCCGACACACAGGAACGGCCGAGGGCAACCAATTCACGGCGCGCAGCGTCAGCTGGCCGACGCGGTTTCCGACCTGTTCGGACGGAACGCCTTTGACAGGGACGTTTGATGCAAAGGTTACGGGTCGGTTTTCGGATGACGGCGCGCACCTGACCGCCAAAGAGGTCTGGACTTACCATTTCTCATCGGGTGACGTCACCTTCCTGATTGACTGGTCCGCTGACCAGCGATGAAAAAGTGGTGTTTGGGAAGCGCGAACCCAAGTGTTGTGACTTTATGAAGACGAGGTGCAGGTTGGCGTGGCGGGCGCTCGATCAGCCGGTTTCAACTGACCCGCTGATGTGACGTTAGTGGAAGACCCAACGCCGGTGAAGTCGTTGCCCTCAATTTTCGAACCGACCACCACCGCCAGGCGATTCGGCACGAGTTGGATGTCGTCTTGAGCAAAAACGCTCGACAGCGTGGAGGTCCGGACTTGCGGGTCGAAGAAAAACCCCGGTCCGTCGCCGAGATCGTCGCCCCG
>DATLBT010000118.1:0-12786 GCA_035526825.1 Verrucomicrobiia bacterium
AGGGGGATCATCGCCAGGATCGTCGATCCGGCCGTCATCAGGATCGGACGCAGGCGATCGCGCGACCCTTGCACCAGCGCGAGCTCACGGCTCATGCCGGCAGCGCGCAACTGGTGCACATGGTCGATCAGCACCACGCCGTTGTTCACCACCACGCCCATGAGGACCAGCATGCCGATCATGGCCATGAACGAGAACGTCGTGTTGGTCGCGAGGAAGAACCAGAACACGCCGACGAACGAGAAGAAGATGCCGGTGATGATCGCGGTGGGCGCGAGCACCGACTCGAACAGCGCCGCCATCACGATGTAGATGCACGCCAGCGCGAGCAGCATGTTGGTCTGCATCGTGGCCAGCGCTTCCTGGTCGTTGTCGAACGCCTGGCCGAATCCCCAGCTGTAGCCGGGCGGTAGCTGCAGCTGCTGCATGAACTGGTCGGCGCTCTTGCGCGCGTCCTCGGCGGTGACCTTGTCGGCGGTGCCGAACTGGATCTTCAGCGCGGTGCGGCGATTCTCGCGGCGAATGTCGCCGGGTACGTCGCCGATCGACAGCTCCGCCACGGCGTCGAGCGCAATGCGCTGGCCCGTCGCAGTGAGCAGCGGCAGCTGGCGCAGTGCGTCGATGTCGGTGCGATCCTCGCGGCGCAGCTCGAGGATCATCTCGACCTCGCCGTCGTTGGAGCGGTACGGCCGCAGCGGCGAGCCGCGCATCGCGCCGGCGACGACCTCGGCCACCTGCTGGCTCGACAACCCGTGCAGGCGTGCCTTGTCGCGATCGACCTTCACGCGCATTTCCCAGCCGACTGCGCCGGCGTTGACGCGCACATCCGTCAGGCCCGGCACGCGCCGCAGCAACAGCACGACCTCGTTCGCGATTTCGCGCAGGCGCTCGCTCGACTCGCCGAACACCTGCACCGCCAGCTGCTCGCCGCCGCCGCCTCGACCGCCCTCGAAGCTCGGCTCGCCGATCGGGATCTTGGGGAGGCCCTTGCGGATTTTTTCCTGTATTTCCTGCGGCGTCTGTGTGCGTTGCTCGTCCTCCTTCAGGTACAGCATGGTGAAGGCGCGGCCGATGTCGAAATAGCTGTAGACCTGCTCGACCTCGAGCTCCTCCTTGTGCTGGAGGAACCAGGCCTCGATCGAATCGACTGAAACGCGCACCTTGTCGAGCGAGTAGGTGCTGTTCATGCGGTAATCCATGAACAGCCGCTTGTTGCCCGCCTGCGGGAACATGTCGACCTTCAGGCCGATTGCGAACGGCACCGCGACGCTCGCCAGCACCAGGCAGATGAACAGCCAGGTCTTGCCGCGATGCGCCAGCGTCCATTCGAGCAGCCGGCCATAGCGCGCAGCGAACGTTTTCATCCAGCCACTGTCGGCGGCCACCGTCGTGTGGATGCGCGTCGTCAGCTGCGGAATGAGCGTGATCGCGACCAGCAGCGATGCCGCGACCGAGATGCAGATGGTGGTGGCGACGTGCTGCAGGTAAAGCGTGATTTCATCCTGCGAGCCGAAGATCATCGGCAGGAACACGATGGAGGTGCATAGCGTCCCGAGTGTCACCGCAAGGCCGACGGAATTGACGCCGTGCAGCGTCGCGCCAACCGGGTCCTCGGGATGCTCCGCCCGGCCCTTGAAGATCGCTTCGTTCACGACGACCGCGTTGTCGACCAGCATTCCGATCGACAGCATCAAGCCCATCAACGACAGGATGTTGAGGCTCATGTCCAGGAAGAACATCGCCGCCAGCGTGATCACCAGCGCCAGCGGCGCCGAGATCGCCACGATCAGCGTGGTGCGCCAGTCGCGCAGGAACACATAGAGGATCAGCAGCGACAGCAGCGCGCCGATCGCGCCGGCCTCGACGAGGTCCCGCAGCGAGGTCCGCACCGAGCTGGCCTGGTCATCGAGCAGGATCAGCTTGGTGCCGGCCATCTCCGGCACACCCTTGATCGACTCGATCTCCGCCGATACCCGGTCCGAAGTCTCGACGAGGTTGGATCCGGCTTCGCGGTACACGGACAGCCCCACCGCATAGCGCCCGTCGAGGTGTCGCTCATAGGTCTGGCGCGGCTGGGTGTAACGAATCGCCGCGACGTCGCCGAGCCGCAGGCCCTTGGCATTGATGACGAAATCCTCGACGTCCTCGAGCCGCATGAAGCGGCCTTCGGGCTTCACGTAATAGCGCTTGCCCGCTTCAACCAGGTCGCCGGCGGCCAGCGCAAAGTTGGCCTGGCGCAGCGTCTCGCCGAGCGCGCGCACGTCGATGCCGTGCGCCGCGATGCGGTCAGCCGCAAGCTCGATGCGGATCTCCTTCTTCTCGACGCCTTCGAGATCGACACGCGACACGCCCTCGATGCGCTCGATGCGGCGCTTGAGGTTGCGCTCGAGCATGTCGTAGCTGTTCTTGAGGTCGCGGTCCGCCGACAGGCGGTAACGCAGCATCGGGATGTCGTTGGCGGCGAACTTGAAGACGTTAATGCGCTCGATGTCGGCGGGCAGTGAGGCGCGGATCGCGTCGAGCTTGTCGCGCGCTTCGACGCCCTTGACCGCCATGTCCTCGCCAATCTTGAAGCGGATCTCGATATTGGCGCCGTCGTCGCGCGAGGTGGACTCCATGTGCTCGATGCCGGACAGGGTCGCCAGCGCCTCCTCGACCGGCCGCGTGATGCGCCGCTCCACTTCCTCAGGCGTCGAGTTGCGGTAGGGCACGAACACGTTGAGGCCGGGGAACTCGATGTCGGGCAAAAACTCGAGTGGCAGCTGGCGCGCGCCCATGACCCCGATCAGCGTCAGGCACGCGAAGAACATGCACACCGTGACCGGGCGGTTCAGCGAGATCTCGGTGAGTTTCATAGGGGTTAGGGATTGGGGGTTAGGGATTAGGAGAAGGCACGACTTTTCCCGGACCCCTGACTCCGGATTCCTTTTTCTCCCTATCGAGGAGCGTGTACACGACCGGAATGACGACCAGCGTCAGCAGCGTCGACACGATCAGCCCGCCGATAACGGTGATCGCCATCGGCGCGCGCACCTCGGCGCCCTCGCCGCCGCCGATCGCCATCGGCAGCAGGCCGAGCACCGCGGTCAACGTGGTCATCAGGATGGGACGCAGGCGCGCGCGGCCGCCTTCGATCAGGGCCTCGGTCCGCGCCATGCCCTCTTCGCGCAGCCGGTTGACGAGGTCGATCAGCACGATGCCGTTTTTCACGACGATGCCTGCCAGCATGATCATGCCGATCAGCGCGATGACGTTGATCACCGAGCCGGTGAGGTACAGCGCGAGGACCGCGCCGATCAGTGCCAGCGGGATCGTGAACAGGATGACGAAGGGGTGGACCAGCGATTCGAACTCGCTCGCCATCACCAGGTAGACCAGGAACACCGCCAGCGCGAGCGCCAGCTGCAGCGAGCGGAACGACACTTCCATTTCCTCGCTCTGGCCGGCGACCTCGGCGACAACGCCCGTCGGCAGCGCGACCTCCCGGAGGATGCCCTGCAGGGCCGCGACCGCCTCGCCGAGGTCGCCGTAGACCAGGTTGGCCGACAGCACCACGACGCGCTGCTGGTCGAGGCGCCGGATCTCGGAAGGGCCCGAGCGCAGCGCCACTTCGGCCACCGCCGACAGCGTCAGCGGCCGCTCCGCGTCCGGATTGATGACCAGGTTGCGCACGGCGGCGATGCTTTCGCGATCCGATTCGCGGCCGCGCACCAGCACGTCGATCTCGCGGTCTTCGAGGCGGTAGCGGGTCGCGACCTGGCCCTGCACGGCGCGCGCCACGCGCGCGGCGAGCTCGGCGGTGTTGAGGCTCAGCGCGGCGGCGCGCTCCTGGTCGAACACGATCTGGAGTTCCGGATGGCCCGGCTTCAGCGAGGTCTCGACCTCGGTGAAACGGTCTGACGCCAGCATGCGGGCGCGGACCTGCTCGGAAACGCGCTCGATCGCCACCAGGTCGTAGCCCGAAACCTCGATCTCCAGCGGGGTCTTCAGCGTGAACAGCGTGGGGCGCGTGAAGCGGTAAGTTACGCCCGCCAGGCCATCGAGCTTGGTGCGCAGCTCGCCCATCAGCTCACCTTCGGCGTCGTAGGCATCGGACTTCAGGGCGAGGTTCATCACGCCGAAGTTTTCACCGCCGGTATCGGCGCTGGTATCGAGCCGGTTGCCGGTGCCGGCGACCGAATAATTGGCGGCCAGGGCCTCGTGGCCGCGCACGGCTCCCGACAGCCGCTGCAGCACATCGTCGCTGCGCTCGAGCGGCGTGCCCGGGGCCAGCGTGACTTCCGTGCGGAACTCACCCTGGTTGAAGGGCGGCAGCAACTCGACGCCAATCCGGGTGAGCAACAGCAGCGACAAGGCGAACATCGCGCCGGCACCGCCGAGCACGACGCCGCGATGCTGCAGCGACCACGCCAGCGTGGGCACATAACGATTTTCCATGCCTTTGTAGCCGCGCTGCCAGCCGGAGGCCATCGGCTTCATCACCTTGCCCAGTGCCCAGGCCACGGCAGCGAAGGCCCACAGCAACGGCCGGATGATCCACGGAATGATTCGCTCGAACAGCCAGAAACGCGCCACGCCGAGGATCCAGCGGACCTGGCGCAGCAGCCAGCCGAGTGGCTTGAGCTTGGGACCGAGCACCGGCAGTTGCCGCGACGGCGCGCCGTGGCCTTGCATCGCCTGCGCGCGAGTGACCGCCGGGCGGCCCTCCGGCACGGCCTGCGTGCGCGACTCGCGCGCCACCAGCATCGGCGTCACGGTGAACGACACGATCAGCGAGAAGATCAGCGAGCCGGTAACGACCAGCGCCTGGTCGGCGAACAGCTGGCCCGCGATGCCCTGCACGAACACCATCGGGAAGAACACGGCGACCGTGGTCAGTGTCGAGGCGGTCACCGCGGCGACCACTTCCTGCGCGCCGATGACGGTGGCTTCGCGCAACGGCAGGCCTTGCTCGTGCTTGCGCGTGATGTTTTCCAGCACCACGATCGCGTCGTCGACCAGGAGGCCGATGGCGAGCGCGATGCCGCCCAGCGACATGATGTTGAGCGACGCGCCCCACGCGAGCATCACGTTGAACGTCGCGATCACCGAGATCGGGATTGCGACCGATACCACCGCGGTCATCCACGCGTTGTGCAGGAACAGGTACAGCACGATGATCGCGAGGATGCCGCCCTCGATCGCCGCGCGCATGACCTCGTTGATGGCCTGCTTGATGAACACCGACTGGTCATACAGCGTGGTCACCTGCAGGTCGCCGGCCATCTGCTTGCGCACCTGCTCGACGCGCGCCAGCGCGCCCTCGGCCACGCCGACCGCGTTGGCATCGCCTTCCTTGTACAACGCGATCTCGACGGCTTCCTCGCCGTCGATGCGGATGATCGCCTCGCGCTCCTTGTGGCCGGCCCGCACTTCGGCCACGTCCTTCACGTAGACCGGCCGGTTCTGGCGCGTGGCAACGATGGTGTCGCGGATCTCGTCGAGATTCTGGAACTGGTTCAGCGTCCGCACGAGATAGCTGACGGTGCCCTCGTCAACGCGGCCGCCCGAAATGTTGGCGTTCTCGGCGCGCAGCCGTTCGGCCACCTGCTGGAGCGTGAGCCCGAGCTGCGAGAGCTTGGACAGGTCGACCAGAACCTGGACCTCGTCCTCGAGGCCGCCCGAGATCTTCACCGCGGCGATGCCGGGCACTCCCTCGAGCATCTTCTGCACCTGCTCCTCGGCGACGCGGCGCAGGCGCTTGAGGTCGGCCTCGGTCGCCATGCGCTTCACCGCCGGCGCCGCAGGAGTGGCGGCCTCACCCTCGGCAGGCTTGGCCACCTCGGCCGGCTTCAGCGACAGGCCGAGGCGCACGATCGGATCCTGCGAAGGATCGAAGCGCAGCACGATCGGCCGCACCGCTTCCTTGGGCAGCACGAGCGCGTCGAGTTTCTCGCGCACGTCGAGCACGGCGAGATCCATCTCCGTGCCCCAGTTGAACTCGAGCGTGACGTCGCTGCGGCCGGCCTGCGAGCCGGAACGCACCTGGCGCACGTTCTTGACGATGCCGAGCGCTTCCTCGATCGGCTTTGAGAGCAGCGTCTCGATTTCGGTCGGCGCTGCGCCCGGCAGCTCGGTGCGGATCGTCAGCGTCGGGTACGAGAGGTTGGGCAGCAGCGTCACCTCGAGGCGCGACAGCGACACGAAGCCGAACAGCAGCACGGCGATCGTGAGCATGGTGATCGCCACCGGCCGACGGGTGGAGAGTTCGATGATGCCCATCGGGCGGACTCCGTCTAGTTGGCGGAAGTCGATTGCGCGGCGGCCGCGGGTGCGGCTGCGCCTTCGGCGTTCACCACGTGGACCTTGGCGTCATCCTTGAGGTTGGACTGGCCGGTGATCACGACCTGGTCGCCCGAAGCGAGGCCCTCGAGCACCTCATAGTTGTAGGAGTCCGAGTAGCCGACCTTGATCGCACGGCGGCGAGCCTTGCCGTCGGCGACAACGAACACCGACTGCGCGGCGTCCTCGGTGAGCACCGCGTCCTTCGGCACCAGCGTGGCGGCATCGCGGCGGTCATAGAGGATCTCGACGCGGCCAAACATGCCGGGCTTGAGTTCCTTCTGGGCGCCGTCCATCGCGACGGTGACCTTGACCGTGCCGGTCGCCGCGTCGACCACCGGGTTCACGCGCAGGATCGCGCCCTTGAAAGACTTGCCGGGCCAGGCGTCGACGGCCAGCGTTGCAACCTGCTTGGGCGCGAGCTTGTGGATGTCGCGCTCGGGCACGTAGATGTGCGCGTGCAGCGTGTCCATCTGCGTGACCTTGAAGGCCGGGCTGTTGGGCTGGATCGCGTTGCCGACCTTGATATAGCGCGCGGAGACGATGCCCGCGATGGGCGAGCGGATCTCGCTCTCGCGCAGCGTCAGCGCGGCAATGTCGTAAGCGGCCCTGGCCGAGTCGAGCGCGAAGCGCGACTGGTCGTAGAGCTCCTTGCTGATCAGGTTCTTTTCGTAGATGCGGGTGTTGCGCTCGAAGTTTTCGCGCGCCTTGTCGGCTTCGGCTTTGGCCCGCGCGGCCTCGAGCTTGAGACGGTCGGTTTCGAGCCGCGCCAGCACCTGGCCCGCGGACACGCGCTGGCCTTCCTCCGTGTGGATCTGCTTGATCACGCCGCTGGTCCGGGCCAGCACCGTGGCCTCGTCCTCGGCATCGAGCGTGGCAGTGCCGCGATAAGCGGCATCGATCGGGCCGGTGGTGACCTTGCCCACCTCGACCGGCACGGCGGTCTCTTCCTTTTTCTCCTCCTTCTTTTCCTGGCCGCAGGCGGAGAGGAGGGCGAGGGCGAGCAGCACGCTGCCGGCGCGAACGAACGAGTGGGTCATGGGACGCGGGTCCTGAAAGAGATGCGGCCGGCTCCGAAGCCGGACGCGACGGATTCTACTTGGCGGCACGCACCGTAGCGGCCACGGCGTTGTTCGAACCAGCGGGCTGCGAGGCCTTGACCGCACGCGCCGCCGGCGGCAGCAGGGGCGCCCATGCGCGGACCGCAGCAGCGGCTTCGGCGCGGATCATGGCGATGGCCTCATTGCCCTGATGCGCAATCAGATGGCCGACCCCGGTATCGCGCGACGGCGGGTCCAGCTTTTCGAAGGCCTGCGCGACCGGTGCAAGCACCATCGCCAAACCCAGTGCCGTCGCTTGCATCCCCTTCATCATGTTGTTGCCCATCTCCGAACTCCTTTGTTCTTGTGCGATCTCTTTTACAAGGCTCGTGCCAAGCCGACCGCACGCGTAAGTCATTGATAAAGTTGACTCGGAGCCCATGGCCTCGGGAGCACATGGAACGGTGTATGCCACCGTCACCAGAAAATAGCCAAACCAGCGACCCGCGTAGCCCGTTTCGCTATCTCAAGTGACTCCGAATCTGTCCATGAGATGCGGTGCCCGGTGAAAGGGTTGCAATCGGCCTCGAGGCCGCACAGGATGGCCGCCCTTTGCGGCACACCATCGCCGCCCGATTCTCAATCTCACCGGGTTCGTCATGCTCATTTCCGCCAATTGCGTCGCCTACATCCGCTACACGCTGACCAACGAGGCCGGCACGGTGCTCGACAGCTCCGAAGGCGGCGAACCGCTGGCTTACCTGCACGGCGGCGGCAACATCATCCCGGGCCTGGAGAAGGCACTCGAGGGGAGGCAGGCGGGCGACAAGCTCACGGTAACCGTCGCGCCGCAGGATGGTTATGGCTTGCGCGACGAAAAACTCGTCCAGAAAATCCCGCGCCGCGCGTTTCAGGGCGTCAAGGACCTTCGACCGGGCATGCGCTTCAACGCCAACAGCGGCGGGGGCGGCGCGCCGGTCGTGGTGACGCAGATCCAGGGCGACATGGTCACCATCGATGGCAACCACGCGCTGGCTGGCGTGACGCTGACCTTTGCGGTGGAAATCGAAAAAGTGCGGGAAGCGACGGCTGAGGAATTGCTGCACGGCCACGTGCATGGGGCGGGCGGCCACCACCACTGAGGGGGTCCGCGCTTACGGGGCTGACTTTCCCGGCAGTGCGATGAAGCGCTGATCCCACTCGTCGAGTTGCTGGACCAGGCGCACGTCCTGCCAGATCACGTAAGGCTTGGTCTGCAGGCTGCGGCCCACATCGGTGTCGGCGAAATCCACGTTCGAGGCGATGCGCAGGTTGCCGATGATGCGCTCGGCACGACCGTTGCGATCGCGCTTGAGTCGCGTGTCGGCCTTGTGCAACTTGTCGCCGTAATCGCCGGCGTCCGACGGGATGAAGGTGGCTTCGTACAGACGGTCGTTGAAGAACTCCAGCGTCAGCTGGCCCTCGACGCCCAGGTGCCGGTAGCCCGCGGCGAGCACGGTGTCGCGATCGCGCGGCGGATACTTGGAACTCGGTGCGGGGCGCACCGGCGCGACGGTGTACGGCGTCCTGACGGCATCGAGCGCCGCACGCGCCGCCTCGACCGAGCTGTAACTCGACAGGTTGTCGAGCAGCACCACCGGATCGGCAGCCACTTCGGTAAAGCGCGCCTTTTCCGGATGGCCGCCAGGCGCAAGCGTTTTCTTGGCGACCCACAGGCCTGGCGCAACCACCGCAATGCCGATCAGGATCGGCACCCAGCGCAAGGGCTTGGACTTCTTCCACCACTCGGGTGGCTCGAGCCAATGCTTTCTGTCGTCAGCCGGGGCACTCATGGGCGGCCATTGTAGCGCCGGATCTCACAGCGAATCGCGGAACGCGAGGTAATCGCGCGCCGAGCCGGCGACGTCCTCGATCATCGGCAAGTGACCGATGCCTTCCATGAGGATGACCTTCGCACGCGGCATCAATGCAGCGGTGGCGGTGGCGCCGTCCGGATGCAGCGCCCGGTCCTTGCGGCCCCAGACGATGAGGGCCGGCGTCAGGATCGGCGAGCGGTGCCACTCTTCCAGCGCCGGGCCACCCACCAGCGACTTGAAGATCTTCTCGTGCAGCGGAAAGTTGGCCGCGGCGCGCTCGCCGAGCACCTTCTTGAACGAATACGGCATCAGCGGCGGCCTGGACATCACGAAGCCGCGCACGAACGCGTGCTCGTCAGCCGTCCTGGCCAGCAACGGATTGCGGCCGGTTTCCTTGTAGATCGCCGCCAGTTCCGACGTGCCAATGGCGACGCGCGTTGCCGCCGGGGCGAGCAACCACAGGCTTTCGACCTCATCCGGATATTTGGCGGCCCACGCCGAGGCGATGTAACCGCCCATCGAATTGCCGCCGAGGTGGACTTTGCCGAGGTTCAGTTGCTTTACGAACTGGCGCAGGTACTCGACCTGGTCCGCGATGGTGTAGCCGGCGTCCTCGAGCTTGCTGCTATCGCCGTATCCCGGCAGGTCCGGGATGATGACTCGATACTTCGGCGTGAGATGGCGGGCAACGCGCGTGAAGTTGTCCTTGTCCGCGCCGAAGCCGTGGATCAGCAGCAAAGGCTGCCCTTGGCCACCGTCCAGGTACGCAATGTCGAAACGGTCCAACGTCGCCCGCTCCTCGTGGAGCCCGGAACGCGCACGCTCGATGCCGAGGCCCAGCTCGACCGCTTGGTGCGGCAGCAGGACGTCGAACGCGACGATGCCAACCAGCAGGATCAGCACTGCAATCAAGGCGCGCCTCACAAGAGCCCCTTCACAATTGACAACCTATATTGTCAGATATAGCTTGCGCGGGCATCGCGTGGGGTCAGGGCGGCAGCGCCGCCGGGGAGCGCATCGTGAAGGATTTCAAGGACAAGGTTGCCGCCATCACCGGCGCCGGCTCGGGCATGGGTCGCGAGCTCGCCATCGAACTCGCCAGGCGCGGCTGCCATGTCGCCGTTTCGGACATCAACGAGGCCGCCCTTGCCGAAACCGCCAAGCTGGTCGAGGCGTTCGGCGTGCGCGTGACCTCGCAGAAGCTCGACGTCGCCAATCGCGCCGGCGTCTACGCCTGGGCCGACCAGGTGGTGAAGGACCACGGCAAGGCCAACCTGATTTTCAACAACGCCGGCGTCGGTCTCGGATCCACGGTGGACAGCACCGCGTACGAGGACTTCGAGTGGATCATGGGCATCAACTTCTGGGGCGTGGTGTACGGCACCAAGGCGTTCCTGCCCCACCTCAAAACCAGCGGCGATGGCCACATCATCAACACCTCGAGCCTGTTCGGCCTGATCGCGTTTCCGATGAACAGCTGCTACAACGCCAGCAAGTTCGCGGTGCGCGGATTCACCGAGTGCCTGCGCCAGGAGCTCGACATGTTTCCGTGCGGAGTCTCGGCGACGTGCGTGCACCCGGGCGGCATCAAGACCAACATTGCCCGCGCCGCTCGTCGCGACCCCGCACTGTCGGCGAAGCTCGGCATCGACTCCGAACAGGCGACGCGCGAGTTCGAGAAACAGTTCATCACCACTGCCAACAAGGCGGCCCAGATCATCATCGGGGCGGTCGAGGACAACCGGCGTCGCGTGCTGGTCGGCCCCGACGCGAAGGTTGTGGAGATGCTGCAGCGCCTGATGCCTGAGGGCTACCAGAAGATCGTGGTGAACATCTCGAAGAAGAAGCTCACCGCGTCGAAAGCGGCGCTGACGGCTCAGTCCTCGGGCTCGTAGCCGCCACCCGAGGACGTCAGTCCTCGGGCTCGTATCCCAGGTTCGGGCCGAGCCATTTCTCGGCCATGGCGAGGTCCCAACCCTTGCGCCGCGCATAGTCCGCGACCTGGTCCTTCTGGATCCGGCCGACGACGAAATATTGCGCGGCAGGATTGGCGAAGTACCAGCCCGAGACCGCAGCGCCCGGCCACATCGCGAATGACTCGGTGAGCTGGATGCCCGTGTGCTTCTCGACCTGGAGCAGCTTCCACAGCGTGGCTTTCTCGGTGTGCTCGGGGCAGGCCGGATATCCCGGTGCCGGGCGGATGCCGGCGTACTTTTCGTCGATCAGCTGCTCGCTCGACAGGTGCTCGTCGCTGGCATGGCCCCACAGCTCCTTGCGCACGCGTTCGTGCAGGCGCTCGGCGAAGGCTTCGGCAAGGCGGTCGGCCAAGGACTCGAGCAGGATCGCGCTGTAATCGTCATTGGCTTGCTTGAACGCCGCGACGCGCTCCGCGCAGCCGAGGCCGGTGGTCACTGCGAACGCGCCAATGTAATCGTGCAACCCGGTGTGCTTTGGCGCGACGAAATCCGCCAGCGCCTTGTTCGGGACGCCGGCGCGGTGCTCGCCCTGCTGGCGCAGCGTGTGCAGGCGCGCAGCCACCGCCGTGCGCGCTTCGTCGGCGTACACCTCGATGTCGTCGCCGTCGGCACTCGCCGGGAACAGTCCGCACACGCCGTTGGCCACCAGCCATTTCTCGGCGATGGCCGTGTCGAGCATCGCCTGTGCGTCGGCCCACAATTTGCGGGCGGCCTCGCCCTGCGCCGGATTGTTGAGCAAGTCCGGGTAGCGACCCTTCAATTCCCAGGCGATGAAGAACGGCTGCCAGTCGATGTACTTGCGCAGCTCGGCGAGCGGATAGTCGCGCAGCACGCGAACGTGCTGGGGTTGGGCGTCGCCGTGCTCGGGCGCCCACATGCCCTCCACCGTGCGGCTCTGCGCGGTGAGCATGCGCGGCCGGAATGGCTGGAATGATTTCCAGTCCACTGGCGTTGCGTTGGCCCGCGCCGCCTCGAGCGAGAGGAATTTCTCGTGGCCATGCTTGGCGGCGTGGCGCTCGCGGATCGACTCGTAATCCTTGCGCGTTTCGGCCAGCAGCTTGTCGCGGCCAGTGCCGGACACCAAGCTCGAGGCCACCGGCACCGAGCGCGACGCATCCTTCACCCAGATCACCGGGCCCTGGTATGCGGGCGCAACTTTCACCGCGGTGTGCGCGCGCGAGGTCGTCGCGCCGCCGATCAGCAGGGGAATGTTCAGGCCGAGGCGCTGCATCTCCTTGGCGAAATGCACCATCTCGTCGAGCGAAGGCGTGATCAGGCCGGACAGGCCGATGAGGTCGGCCTTGTGCAACTTCGCTGCGTCGAGGATTTTCTGCGCCGGCACCATCACGCCGAGGTCGATCACCTCGAAGTTGTTGCACTGGAGCACGACGCCGACGATGTTCTTGCCGATGTCGTGGACGTCGCCCTTGACCGTGGCCATGACGATCCTGCCGAGCGCGCGGTCTGCTTCACCGGGTTTTTTCTCGGCCTTGATGAACGGCTCGAGATACGCCACGGCCTTTTTCATGACGCGCGCCGACTTGACCACTTGCGGCAGGAACATCTTGCCGGAGCCGAACAGGTCGCCGACGA
>DATLBT010000119.1:0-16162 GCA_035526825.1 Verrucomicrobiia bacterium
GGAAGTGACCTGCGCCTACCGCCGCGACGAGGCCAACATGCCGGGCAGCCGCCGCGAGGTGGCCAATGCCAAGGAAGAAGGCGTTGAATTCCTGTTCAACCGCCAGCCCGTCGAGATCGTCGGCAACGGCAAGGTCGAGGCCGTGAAATTCGTCGAGACGCGGCTGGGCGCGCCCGATCGCAAGGGCCGTCGCCTGCCCGAGGCCGTGCCGGGCTCCGAGACCGTGGTCGAGTGCGACCGCGTGATCATCGCATTCGGTTTCCGCCCGAGTCCGGCGCCGTGGTTCGTGGAGCACGGCATCGGCGTGCACGACGATGGCAAGACCAGGGTGACAAAAAAACCCTCGTTCCAGACCGGCAACCCGAAGGTTTTCGCCGGCGGCGACATGGTGCGCGGCTCCGACCTCGTGGTCACCGCCGTGTTCGAGGGACGCGAGGCCGCACAAGGGATCCTTGATTACCTGAAGATATGAGACGCGGCGGACATAAACCTGGTTGCGTTCAATGAGTTAGGAGGCAAATTGCCATGCGCATGATTGATGCGCATACTATTGCGCATGGCGAAAACCGCGGTCAATCTCAGTGTCAGTGAAGTCGTGCTGCGCGAAGCGCGCGCTCTGAAGCTCAACCTGTCGCAAGTGTTCGAGGAAGGCTTGCGCGAACACCTGCGACGCAAGCGTGCAGAGAAGTGGCAGGAGGAGAACAAGGATGCGATCAAGGCGTTCAACGACCGCATCGAGCGTGACGGCCTGCTGAGCGACGACTTTCGTCCCTTCTGAACATGGCGCAGTTCCACGCCTATGCGAATCCGGGCCAGAAGACCGCGGACCGCGCGCCGTTTCTCCTGGACGTGCAATCCGACCTCGTCAACGTGCGTGCCCGCGTGATCGTGATGCTGGTGGCGCCGTCTTACTTCGGTAAGCGCATGCGCGGCCTGAATCCGCTGCTGAACGTGAACGGCGTGGAAGTTGTGATGTCGCCGACCGAAATCGGCGCGATCCAGTCCAAGCACCTCGGCCCTGCCATCGCCGATCTCTCGGCGCATCGCCAGCAAATCACTGCGGCAATGAATTTCCTGCTCACCGGATTCTGAACATGCCGATTTCCTCACGCGAACGCCTGATCGTCGCGCTCGATGTCAACGACGCCAACGCCGCGCGCGAGATGGTCGTGCGCCTCGGCGACGGCGTTGTGTTCTACAAGATCGGACTCGAGCTGCTGATGGCGCCAGGCTTTTTCGACCTGCTCAACTGGCTCAAGGCCGAGCACAAGAAGGTGTTCGTCGACCTCAAGTTCTTCGACATTCCCGAGACCGTGTCGCGCGCGGTGAAGAACCTGGCCGAGCGCGGCGCCGATTTCTGCACCATCCACGGCAACCAGTCGATCATGGAAGCGGCGGCGAAGGCCAAGGACGGCAGTTCCTTGCGCGTGCTCGCCGTAACCGCACTCACCAGCCTCGATCGCGGTGACCTCGACGACCTGGGCTTCCAGTGCGATGTCGGCGCGCTGGTGCTGTCGCGCGCGAAGCGCGCGCTCGCCGCCGGTTGCGACGGCGTGGTGTCGAGCGGGCTCGAGGTCGAGCGCCTACGCCGCGAGGTCGGCCCCAAGCTCGTGTGCGTGACGCCGGGCATCCGCCCGGTCGACAACAAATCCGAATCCGACCAGAAACGCGTGATGACGCCGGCCGCCGCGATCAAGGCCGGCGCCGACTACATCGTCGTCGGCCGCCCGATCCGCGACGCCGCCGACCCACGCGCCGCCGCGCAGGCGATCCAGGACGAGATCGCCCGAGAGATTTTGAATGCCGCCGCTTAAGAACGACCGGTTCCTGCGCGCGCTCAGGCGCCAACCGGTGGACGTCACGCCGGTATGGATGATGCGACAGGCCGGGCGTTACCTGCCCGAGTACCGCGCGACGCGCGCGCGCGCCAAGGACTTCCTCGGCCTCATGCGCAACCCCGAGCTCGCGTGCGAAGTCACGCTGCAGCCGCTGGCGCGCTTCCCGCTCGATGCCGCGATCCTGTTCTCCGACATCCTCACGATCCCGGATGCGATGGGCCTCGGCCTGCATTTCGTCGAGGGGGAAGGCCCGCGCTTCCGCAAGCCGGTGCAGACCGAGGACGCCATCCGTCGCCTCGCGGTGCCGGATCCCGAAACCGAGCTGCGCTACGTGATGGACGGCGTGCGCACGATCCGCGCCGCGCTCTCCGGCTCGGTGCCGCTGATCGGCTTTGCCGGCTCGCCGTGGACGCTCGCGACCTACATGGTCGAAGGCCGCGGTGGCCACGACTTCCAGCTGGTGAAGAAGATGGCCTACGACGCGCCGGCCGTGATGCAGCAGCTGCTCGACACGCTGGTGAAGGCCGTGAGCGTCTACCTGCTCGCGCAGGTCCGCGCCGGCGCGCAGGCGCTGATGATCTTCGACACGTGGGGCGGCGCGCTCGCGCCCGAGGCTTACGCGCGCTGCTCGCTGTCGCCGATGGCGGCCGTCGTGAGAGCGCTGAAGGCCGGCGCGCCCGACATCCCCGTGATCCTGTTCACGAAAAACGGCGGCATTCACCTCGAGGCGATGGCCAATACCGGGTGCGACGCACTGGGCTGCGACTGGACCATCGAGCTTTCCGACGCGCGGCGCCGCGTGGGCGGTCGCGTGGCGCTGCAGGGCAATCTCGACCCATGCATCCTGTTTGCCCAGCCCGCGCGTATCGAGCAGGAGGTGAAGCGAGTGCTGAATTCCTACGGCCCGGGCCCGGGCCATGTGTTCAACCTGGGGCACGGCATCCTGCCGGAGACCCCGCCCGAGCACGCGGGCGCCATGATCGCCGCGGTGCATGCGCACAGCGCGGCGCTGCACAAGGCCGCGTAGCCACCATGCTGTCGCTGCTGCTGCCGCCGTCGCTGGTCGGGCTCATCGCCGGCGTGCTCCTGTCGGCCAGCATCCTGGCCGCGTTCACGGCGTTCATCCCGTTCATGCTGCTGAAGCTCCTCGTGCCGCTCGCGCCGTTCCGGCGCGCCTGCACCGAGGTGTTGTTCGCCATCGCGCAGCAGTGGACGGCGTTCAACCACGTGATCTATCGCCTGCTCTACCCGGTGGCGTGGGAAATTGACCTGCGCGGCGAGCTGGACCCCAGTCGCAGCTACCTGCTGGTCTGCAACCACCAGTCGATCATCGACATCCTGCTGGTGTTCGACCAGTTCTCCCGCCGTACGCCGCCGCCGTGCTTCTTCCTCAAGCGCGAGCTGCTATGGGTCCCGGTCATCGGGCTGGCCTGCTGGGGCATGGATTTTCCGTTCATGAAGCGCCACTCGCGCGCCGAGCTCGAGCGCAATCCGCAGCTCAAGGACGAGGACCTGCGCACCACGCGCGCGTTCTGCGAGCGCTTTCGCGACGAGCCGGTCACGGTGGTCAATTTTGTGGAAGGCACGCGCTTCTCCGAGGCCAAGCGCGCCGCGCAGCCCTCGCCGCACCGGCACCTGCTGCGGCCCAAGTCGGCGGGCCTTGCGTTCACGCTCGCCGCGATGGGCGAGCAGTTCGACGGCGTTATCGACGTGACGATCGCCTACCGGCCGTCGCGCTTCCCGATTGCATGGAGCTTCCTGATCGGCGAGCAGGCCACGCTGGCGATGCACATCGACGTGCGGCTCGTACCGGCCGACCTGATCGGCGGCGACTACCAGGGTGACGCGGTTTTTCGCGAGCGCTTCCAGGGCTGGGTCAATACGCTGTGGACGCAGAAGGATGGGCGACTCGACAACATGATCGGCCGCCGCCCCGCGGCGGCTCCGCGCCCACGGATGACCTAGGCCGAGCCCAGCGCGAAGTCAATCGCGGCGCACACCGCAGCGACCTGCGCCGCGTTGCACTGCTCCGGGCTCGTGCGCGGGCTGTCCGGATAAACCTCGGTGGTCGACTTGAAGCGTGCCGGCGTCAGGCCGGCGCAAAGGCCGAGACGAACCAGCTCGTACTCGATCACGCCCGGTGCAACCACCTTCGAGCCGATGATCTTGCCGTCGGCGCGGGCATCCGCGATGTGCGTGACGCGCGCCACCGCATCGATGATCGCGCTCTGGAACGCGGTCTGCGGACTCGCGGCATCATCGACGAGGTAGAAGCCGTCCGGGATCGCTCCGGGCTCGAACGGCTTGCCGTCGCGCGCGGCGAGCGCAGGCCGGAACTCGGACTCGTCGGTGTCGGTGGTTTCGTGCAAGTCGAGGTGCACGAGCACTCGGTCGCGGATCGGCGCCACCAGCTCTCGCAGTGATGCCGACTCCTGCGCGGCGCCGTTGACAAACGAGCGATTCGGGTCGATCGCGTGGGGATTCCAGCGCGCGATGACTTCGTAGCCCCACGGACTCACGCACGGTGCCACCAGCAGGTTCACGCGGCCGGCGTACTCGTGCGCACGCTGCTCGAGGAAGCGCAGCGCGCCGTGCACGCCGCTGGTCTCGTAGCCGTGCACGCCGCCGGTGACCAGCACGACCGGCAGCGTGTCCTGCCAGGGCCTGCTGCGGAACGCGAACAGCGGATAGCGCGCAGGATCGATGTCGAGCTGGCCGTAGCGGATCAGCTCATAACGCGAGCCGAGCCGTGGCATCGCCGACAGCACGTCGGCCTCGTAGCTGCGCTGGCGCACCTGCCGCGCGAGCCACGCGGCCCTTTCGGCCGGACCCCAGGGCACGCCCGGTGTGCCGATTGGATAGCTCAAGCCGCCTCCTTCGCAGTCTTCGACACCAGCGACGCGAGCAACGGCCGCAGTGTGAAGTACATGGCAGCTGCCAGTGGCGGCGCCACCAGCATCCACACCACCACGCCGTACACGCCGACCATGCCGTAGTCGACGATGAATTGCCACGGGCTCTCGGCGAATCGTGACATGAGCCCGCCGACGTCGACGATCGGCACCGGCTCGGCGCCGAACAGGTTCTCGCCCGCGCGATAGAACGGAATCAGCAGCGCAACCTGCAGGGGGTACGCGAGGTAGTTCACCAACTGGATCATCGGCTGGTTCAGGCGCAGCCACACGCCCGCCAGGCCGCACAGCAGCATGGTCGAGCCGAGGATCGGAAAGATGCCGAGTACGCCACCGAGCGCGAGCGTCAGCGCGATCTTGTGCGGCGTGATGCCTTGCTTGAGCTGGGCGAGGATGGGAGATACGACGCGGCGGTGCCACCACGACCGCCCCTCACCCCGGCCCTCTCCCCGCTTGCGGGGAGAGGGAGGGGAAGCGCTGGTCATTTGGCGCGCAGCAGCAGCGTTTCGGCACCTGCGCCGGGCGGCAGCTTGCGCAGCTGCAGCAACATGTACGCCGCCATCGCCATGTTGCCGAGGGCGAGGACCAGAACCAGCCACACGCCGCGCGCCACGTTCGAAGTTTCCTTGTAGGCGATCCACGCCCAGAACCAGAGGAACCCGAAGTAGGCGTCGGCTACGGTCGCGACGAACCAGGGGTTGTTGCCGGTGCCGGGATTGCTGACGAGGTCGGCGATCGCGGGCGCGATGGAAACCTTGTCGGTCGCCCAGATGCTCACGCCGATAAGCGCCGCAAGCGCGGCGAAGCTGAGCACCGCAAGTCGAAAGCGCATGAACCCCCCTGTCATCCCGAGCGCAGCGAGGGATCGCGTCCCGAAGCGCTCCGTCGCAACAACGACAGTCTACGCCGGCTTGTTCAGCGTGATCTGCATGAGATCCACGCTGCCTACGCGAAACCCGCACTCGCAGTACCCGAGGTAATACCGCCACAGCCGCAGGAAGCGCTCGTCGAACTGCTTGACGATGCGCTCGCGCGCCAGCAGGACGTTGCGGTGCCAGTGGGCCAGTGTGTCGGCGTAGTCCTTGGCATAGAAGCGAGCGTCCTCGGGCTTGAGGCCCGCCTGGATCGCCTGGTCCTGGAACAGCCCCGGCGGGCACAGCATGCCGCCCGGAAAGATGTAGGTCTGGATGAAATCGCGCTTGACGCGGTACTCGGGAAAAAGCCCGGGCGAAATCGTGATGCCCTGGATTGCCGCGCGACCGCCCGGCTTGAGCGCGCGCGAGATCGCGTTGAAGTACGCCGGCCAGTATTCCTCGCCCACCGCCTCATACATCTCGATCGACACGACGCGGTCGTAGGTCTCGTGCACGTCCCGGTAGTCGCGTAACTCGAACTTCACGCGATCGTCGACGCCCGCGGCCTGCGCGCGAACCTGCGCCTCGGCGAGTTGCTCCTTCGACAGCGTGATGCTGGTGACACGGCAGCCGGAGCGCTCGGCGGCGTAGATCGCGAAGCCGCCCCAGCCGGAGCCGATCTCGAGCAGGTGATGCTCGGCGGTCAGCTGAAGCCGGTCGTACATCAGGCGAAATTTCTCGAGTTGCGCCTCCTGCAGCGACTGGTCGGGACTCAGGAACATCGCACTCGAGTACGCCAGCGTGTCGTCGAGCCACATCTTGTAGAACTCGTTGCCGAGGTCGTAGTGGTACTCGATGTTGGCGCGGGCGCCCTCTTTGCTGTTGGCGCGCAGCTTGTGCTTGATCCAGCCGCCGAAGCGCGCAAACACGTTCTTCTCGTAGGGACCTTTGTAGTGCGGCTCGTTGACGTGCATGACCGCGAGCAGGTTCGCGAGGTCCGGCGTGTCCCACAGTCCGTCGAGGTAGCCCTCGCCGAAGCCGACTTCGCCGTTCTTCAACACGTAGCCGATCAGCTTGTTGCTCTTGATGTGCAGTACGCCGTGCGGCCCGGGCTCGGTACCCGCGAACTGCCGCACCTCGCCGTTGGGCAGCGTGACGTCGAGCCGGCCGATGCGCACGCCCTTGAACATGTACATCAGGAGGCGCAAGCCAAGGCTCACGCCCGCTCGCGGCAGGGTCAGGTCCGGCGAGAAGCCGTCGCGCGAAAAGATCCGGTCCAGGCCGGCGTTGTCCTTGAATTCGTCGCGGGGGTCGTTCACGTCAGCTCCAACGCCGGCGGAGCCGGCTTGCGGTGGAAGCGCGCGCCGCGCAACCAGATTTTCAGGGCTTCCCAGTGGATTCCAGCCACCACCTTCAGCGTCATGCCCGGCAGCGCCATCACCTGCAGCAACAGCGCGCGGTCGGTCAGCGGCCGGCGCTCCGCGGCCACCGCCGCGTCGAGGATCGGCGTGCCCTCGCGGGTCTCGTGTATCACCACGCGCAGGCGCTCGCCCGGCTCGCTGAACTCGAAGCGATAGCGGCCGACCAGGTCGAGGAACGGCGAAACGTGGAAGCATTTTTCTTTTTCATGCGGACCTTCATACGTCATCGGCTGGCCCGCGGATGCGAGCAGGTAGCTGTGCTTCTCGCCGAAGGTGTTGCGCACCTCGGCGATGATCGCGCGCAGGGTGCCGTCGCGGTGCTCGCAGTACCACGTGGAAATCGGGTTGAAGCCGAAGCCGAACAGGCGCGGCAGGCACAGCAGCCGGATCCGCCCGCCGTCGAGCCGGATGCCGCCGTCCGCCAACAACCGCTCCGCCCACGCGCGCAGGCCGCCGCGGGTGCCGTCGCCATGGTCGGCGTCGTGGAACGCCACCACGTTGAAGCGGTTGTGCGAGAACAACCGCAGGGCCCGCGCCGCTTCGTCGATGCGGTCGACGTCGAGCAACAGGTAGAAAACCCGGTAGACGAAGCGGTAGAACGGCGCGATCAGGCGGCGGTGCATGACGCGGGAGGGATAGAGGGCGCCGGCGTCGGTCATGCGGGTTCAACTACGGCGGCGGGAAATTGACGCAGCGGCGGGACGTCGCGGCCGTGGGCCGGTCCTACGGGGGCGATGCTCGCGGCCCAGGCGGGGACACATGTGGGGTCGAGCAGGCTCACCGCGCGCAGCGCGGAGGTCAGGCCGTCTTCGTGGAAGCCGTAGCCGCTCCAGGCGCCGGCCCACACAAGGTTCGCGGGGTTCTGGATCCGCGGCAGCAGCGCGTGGGTTTCGACCGACGGCGCCGCGTAGTGCGGGTGTGCGTAGGTGGTTTCGTACAGGATCTTCTCGCGGGGGATTTCACGAGTCGGGTTCAGCGTGACGACGTAGTTCACCGGACCCGGGATGCCCTGCAGCAGGTTCATCCAGTAGCTGCCGCTGATGCGCTGGTCGTGGATCTCGTCGCGCGCGTGCAGGTAGTTCCAGCTCGCCCACGCCGCGCGGCGCTTCGGCAGGAACGACTCGTCGGTGTGCAGCACGCAGCGACTCTCGAGATATGGGATGCCGCCGAGCACCTGCTGCTCGAGCGCGCTTGGGTCCGCGAGCAGTTGCAGCGCCTGGTCGGCGTGCGTGGCGCAGACCACGCGGTCGAAGCGCTCGGCGCCCCCAAGCGTTTGCACGGTCACGCCGTGCGCATCGCGCTGCAGGCTACGCACGGGCGTGTGGAGCCGCAGCTTGCCCTTGAAGCGCGACAGCAGCTGGTGCACATAGGCGTCGCTGCCGCCGACCACCGTTCGCCATTGCGGCTGGTCCATCGTCGTGAACAGGCCGTGCGAGTCGAAGAAGCGCATGAAGTCGGCGGCCGGGTACTCGGCAGCCTTCCTTGGCGAGCAACTCCAGATCATGCCGGCCATCGGCAGCAGGTAGCGGCTGCGCAGTTCGCTGGAGAAGCCTTCGGTGTCGAGAAACTGTTGCAGAGAGCCTTCCGGCAGGCGGCCCTCGCGCAGACGCGCGTTGCACAGGCGATTCAGTCGCAGGATGCCGAGCAGCATGCGGATATGCGTGGGGCTGAACATCGTCGAGGGCTGCGCGAACACCGACCGGAGCTGGTCGCTGCCCTTCCATTCATAGGCGCCCTCGCCCAGCGACACCGCGAACGACATCGCCGTCGGGCGCGTCTGGATGTCGAGCGTGCCGAACAGCGCGGTCAGGTTCGGATAGTTGAGGCCGTTGTAGACGATCCAGCCGGTATCGACCGCCTGCGTGCCGCCATCGGCCCGCAGCACCCGCACCGTATTGGTGTGGCCGCCCACGCGGCCGTCCTGCTCCAGCAGCGTGACCTCGTGGCGCTGCTGCAGGAAGTAGGCACTGGCCAGGCCGGAAATCCCGGACCCGATGACGGCGATCTTCACACCAACCCCCAAGCTCGTTGCGGGCCCTGGTGGCCCATCACAATCTACGGCCGGGCCATTTTCCCGGATGCGCCGGCGGCTTCTGCCAGCACAGACTGCACCTCCGGCCAGACGATATCCAGCAGGCGGGGCTGGGCCGGCACCGAGGGGTGGATGCCGTCGTCCAGGAACCACTTGGGGTCGGTGGCGATCGGTCCGAGCGGGAATGGGATGAGCCGGATCCCGCTCGCCTTGGCGGCCTGGTGAAAGGTCTTGTTGTAGGCGTCCGTATAGGTCGGGCCATAGTTGGGCGGGATCATCATCTCGGTGATGAGCACGCGCGCCCCGACTTTGCGCGACAGCGCGATCATCCGGTCCAGGTTGGCGCGCAGTTGCTTGACCGGCAGTCCGCGCAGGCCATCGTTGCCGCCGAGCTCGATGACGACGACTTTCGGCTTGTGGCGCGCCAGCGCATCCGGCAGCCGGCGCAGTCCGCCGCCGGTGGTTTCGCCGCTGACGCTTCCGTTGACCACCCGGTGCGGATACCCTTGCTCGCGCAGCCGCTTCTGCATCAGCTGCACCCAGCCCGACTCGACCGGAATGCCATAGGCCGCGGACAAGCTGTCGCCCCAGACCAAAATCACCGGGGCGGCCGCTTTCGCTGCGCCGGCCGGCGCGTTGATCAGCAGCACCGCCAACAGGACCAGAACCCGCCGCATGAGCACCGTCGTCTTCGCCAAGGATGTTCGCAAGGAGATTAGCAGCCTCGACGGAAGTTCCGAGACGCTGAAAATCCTGCGCGGTGTCAATCTTTCAATCGCCGCCGGTGAAACGCTGGCCATCGTCGGCGCGTCGGGCTCCGGCAAGACCACGCTGCTGTCCTTGCTCGCCGGCCTCGACTCGCCCACCTCGGGCGAAGTGCACCTCGCCGGCCGGCGCATCGACACGCTCGACGAGGACGAGCGCGCCCAGGCTCGCGCCGGCACCGTCGGCTTCGTGTTCCAGTCGTTCCAGCTGCTGTCCGGCTTCACTGCCCTGGAAAACGTGATGCTCCCCGCCGAGCTCGCCGGCCGCTCCGATCCGCGCGAACGCGCGCGCGTCGCGCTGGAGCGCGTCGGCCTCGGCGCGCGGCTGCAGCACTATCCGCATCAGTTGAGCGGCGGCGAGCAGCAGCGCGTCGCCATCGCGCGCGCCTTCGCCGGCGAGCCGCGCATCCTGTTCGCCGATGAGCCGACCGGCAACCTCGACACGGCAACGGGCGCGCGCATCATCGAGCTGCTGTTCGAGCTCAACGCCCAAGGCCACGCCCGTGGCGCGGCGACGCTGGTGCTGGTCACGCACGACGAGGCGCTGGCGCAGCGCTGCGGGCGCGTGCTGACGCTGCGCGAAGGCGCACTCAATGGCTGAGGTCGCCGCCGCGCCCACCGGCTATGCGCTGCGACGCCTGCGCAAGGGCTGGCGCAGCGGCGAGTTGATGATCCTGACGCTGGCACTGGCCGTCGCCGTGGCGGCGGTCGCGGCGGTGAGCTTGTTCACCGGCCGGCTCAACGAGGCCATCGCGCTGCAGACCGGCGAGACGCTCGGCGCGGACCTGATGCTGACTTCGCGCGACCCGCTGCCGAAGGAAGTGACCAAGGCCGCGCAGGCCACCGGCGCGACGCTCGCGCCCGTCGTGCAATTCCCGAGCGTGGTGCTGCGCGGCGAGGCCACCGCGCTGGCGTCGATGAAAGTGGTCACGGCCGATTACCCGCTGCGCGGCGTCGTGCGCATCGCCGACCAGCCGTTCGGCCCCGCGCGCATCGCCGTCGGTGGGCCCGGCCCCGGCGAGGCCTGGGTCGACCTGCGGCTCTGGCAGGACCTGTCGCTCGAGGGCGGCGCGATCGTGCAGGCCGGGGCCTCGCAGCTGGTGGTGCGCGCGCTGATCGTCGACGAGCCCGGTCGCGGTGTCGGCTTCTCGGATCTCGCGCCGCGGTTTCTCATGAACGCCGCCGATCTACCCGCCACCGGCCTGCTAGGCCCTGCGGCACGCGCGCAGTATTTCCTGCAGGCGACCGGCACCCCGGCCCAGGTGCAGGCACTGAAGGAATTGCAGCTGCCGCTCGGCGTGCGCCGCGTATCCCCCGAGGACGCGCGCCCTGAACTGAAGGCGGCGCTGCGCAACTCGGCGGAATTTCTCGGCATCGCGCGGCTCGCCGCCGCCTTGCTCGCGGCCGCGGCCGTCGCGCTGTGCGCGGCGCAATGGGGCGTGAAGCTTCGCGACGAAGTGGCCCTGTTGAAGTGCCTCGGCGCGAGTCGCGCGTGGGTGCTGCGCGCGCTGGTGCTCAACCTGCTCGCGCTCGGCGCAGTCGCCGGCGGCGTTGGCGCGCTGCTTGGGGTCGGCGCGCAGGAAGTCGTCGCACGAATGCTCGGCACGCTGATGCAGGTCCAGCTGCCGGCACCCTCGCTGCTGCCGCTGCTGCAGGCCTGGTTCGTGGCGCTGCTGCTGCTGATCGGCTTTGCCTTGCCGCCCATCTTGCAGGCCTGCGCCACCTCACCGATCCGCGTGTTCCAGCGCGACGAGCGCGTTGCCGGAAGGCGCCTGCCGGCAGTGTCGGCAGCGATCGCGGTGATCGCACTGCTGTGGACGCAGACGCAGACCTGGCAGGCGGCGGCGCTCGTGCTCGGCGGCGCAGTACTGGTCGCCGGCTTGCTCGCGCTGAACGCATGGCTGCTGGTGTTGCTGCTGACGCCGCTGAAGCGCGCGGTCGGCACGTCGTGGCGCTTCGGGCTCGGCAACGTCGCGCGTCGGCGTGGCTCCACCGTCGCGCAGGCGGTGGCGCTGGGCCTCGCACTGCTCGCGTTGCTGCTGGTTTCGGTCGTGCGCCAGGACCTGTTGTCGACCTGGCGAAACCGGTTGCCGCCGAACACGCCAAACCAGTTCCTCATCAACATCCAGCCCGACCAGGTCGAGCCGCTGCAGGCATTCTTGCTCAGCAAGGGCGTGACCGATGCGCGTTTCTGGCCGATGGCGCGCGGCCGCCTCGTCGCGCTGCGCGGCCAGCCGGTGACGGCCGAAACTTTCGACGACCCCGAGACACGGCGCTGGATCGACCGCGACTTCAACCTGTCATGGAGCGCCGAGCTCAATCCTGACAACGAAATCACGCAGGGCGAGTGGTGGGGCGAGGCCGGCCGCGGCATGCCCTGGATGTCGGCCGACGAGTACGCCGTCGAGCGGCTGGGCCTGAAACTCGGCGACACGCTGACGCTGGACTTCGCCGGCACGCAGATCGAGTTCACCATCCACAACCTGCGCACGGTCAAGTGGGATTCGTTCCGGCCCAACTTCTTCCTGCTGGCCCCGCCCGGCGTGCTCGAGGAGAAGGCCGCTGCGCAATGGCTGACCAGCTTCCATCTCGCGCCGGACCGGCGCTCGCTGCTGCGCGAACTGATCCAGGGTTACCCGAACGTCACCGTGCTCGACATCGAGTCGCTGATGACGCAAGTGCGCACCATGATGGATCGCATCATCGGCGCGGTGGAGTTCATCTTCCTTTTCACGCTCGCGGCAGGACTGACGGTGCTGCTCGCCGCCATCGAGGGCACGCGCGGCGAGCGTGTGCGCGAGGCGGGCCTGCTGCGCGCGCTGGGCGCGCGCAGCAGCGTCATCGCCAAGGGCCTCATTGCCGAATATGCGGTGCTCGGCTTGCTGGCCGGCACCATCGCGGCCATCGCGGCGCAAGTGATTGCGTGGCTGCTCGCCGAGCAGGTATTCAAGCTGCCGTACGGCCTGCGGCCGTCGCTGTGGCTGGTCGGCGCCGGCGTTGGCGCATTGCTGGTGACGACGCTGGGGTGGTGGTCGCTGCGTGGAACCCTGCGCACGCCGCCGGACCGGGTTTTGCGCGGACCGACCTAGGCAGCTAACGGGCCGGCTGCGTCGCCGCTTCCCAGCCGGTGCCGTTGACGCGGCGAAACTGCGCGTTGTGGACGATGGCAAAACCGCCCTTCCCGTAGTCGTGGCGGGTGACATGCAGTGGCGCATCGGCCCTTTCGTCGAGCGTGAGGAGGTTGAACGAGTTCGGCGCGCCCGGGCGGGTACGGCGAGAGACGGCAGTGCCGGAGCCGCTCATCACGAAGCGCCATGCGAGCTGCGGATCGCTCGCCGCGCTGGTCGCGATCAGCGGCACGTGCACATGCCCGCTCAGCACCACGTCGGCGCGCGCTTCGGCCAGCAGTCGCGCGCTTTCGTGGCGGTCGATCAACGTCTGGTCCTTGTCCTCGCCCCACGCGGTCCACAGCGGCTGGTGCGCCGCCACCACCAGCCAGCCCTGCTCGCCGCAGGCTTCGCGCGCAACCGCAAGGCGCTCTCGCAGGTGCGCCGGCGGCAAGGCGCCGTCCTTGCGGCGCTTCGGGTGGGTGGCGTCCAGCGCGAGGATCGCGACGCCCTCCGCGTGCCACAGCGATTCCCGCGCGCCGAAGGCACGCGTGTAGCCGGCGTAAGGCCGCAGCACGCGTGACAGCAGGTCGAATACCGGCAGGTCGTGGTTGCCTGGAATGACCAGCCGCTGGGCATCGCCCGGCAGCGCGTCCATGAACCGCTTCGCCGCGTCGAACTGGCGCCGGCGCGCACGCTGCGTGATGTCGCCACACAGCAGGATCACGTCGGGCGCCAACCCGTGCAACGCCTTGCTGAGCGCCGCGACCACTTCGGCCCGCTCCGTACCGAAATGTGTATCGGAGATCTGCGCGATGCGCATGGCCTTCAGCCCGGAACGATCAGCTCGACTGCGGCGGGTATCGTGCGAAAACGCAGCGGCTGGGCGAGGTGTATTGCCTCGCCATCGACGATCACCTCGATGCGCGCGCGGCGGCTGTGCACGTCGAACTCGCGCGTGCAGAACGCATCGAGCCGGCCGTCCTCGTCGAGTTGCTTCAGGGCGGCGCGCAGCATCATGCGCACGCGCTGCAGCAAGCTCGTCGGCTTGAGCACGACGACGGCGAGGCCGTCACCCTTGCGCTCGGCGGTCTCGCGCAGGCCGAGCCGGGTCAGCTGAAACTCGTTGGCGCCCACGAATACCAAGGACGTGCGACGCCGCGCCACCGTGCCTTCGGTCACGATCTGGATCTCGAACGGCGGCTGGCCCCGCAGGAGCGACCCGATCAGCGCCGCCGCGGCGACGATGCGATGCCGCCCGAAACGCTCCTTCGCCGCCTCGCGTTCGTGGATCAGCGTCGTATAAAGCCCGAAACTTGCGTTGTTGAAAAACAGGCGGCCGTTGACCTCTCCCATCGCGACGGGCCGCGGCGTACCCGCCATCAGCGCCCGTACCGCCTCGTCGAGCTCGAGCGGGATGCCGTGTTCTCGCGCCAGGTAATTGAAGGTACCCAGCGGCAACAGGCCCAGCGTGACGCCCTGCTTTCGCGCGGCGTTGACCGCGGCGTTGATGGTGCCGTCGCCGCCGGCGGGCACCAGCACGCCTCCGCGCCGCGCCGCCAGGCCGGCAACGCGGCGGCAAGCCTGCTCCAGGTCTTCACCGGGCTCCGGCGCGTGGAGCTCGTACGGATGCTGCGCGGCATCCAGCAATGCGGTCACCGTGTCGCGCGCCTCATCCTTGTCGGACGAGCCCGCGCGCGGATTGAGCAGGATGAACAGCGGCGCACCGGTGCGAGCCGGCGCCGCTGGGGAAGCCGGCTGGGGAGAGTCGGGGGACATGGCCCTTCGGCACCGGTGACGGCCCGATTGTTCCAGCGACGCTTTTTTACCAGCCGGGATTTTTTGGCTATCCTCGCGCTCCTCCCTAGTCCACCGCCCCGGGGTTTCTCCATGAAGCAGCCCGTTCGCGTCGCCATCACCGGCGCCGCCGGCCAGATCGCCTACTCGCTCATCTTCCGGGTCGCCTCGGGCGACCTGCTGGGCAAGGACCAGCCGGTGATCCTGCACCTGCTCGACATCCCCGACATGATCGAGAAGCTCAAGGGCACGGTGATGGAGGTGGAAGACTGCGCGTTCCCGCTGGTGCGCGGCGTGGTCGCGACCGGCAAGCCGGAAGAGGCTTTCGAGAACGTGAAGTACGCCCTGCTGGTCGGCGCGCGCCCGCGCGGCCCCGGCATGGAGCGCAAGGACCTGCTGACCGCCAACGCGGCGATCTTCTCGGTGCAGGGCAAGGCGATTTCCGACAAGGCCGACCGCGACATTCGCGTGCTGGTGGTCGGCAACCCGGCCAACACCAACGCGCTGATCACGGCTGCCAACGCCAGGAAGCTCGACCCGAAGCAGTTCCACGCGATGGTGCGGCTCGACCACAATCGCGCGCTGTCGCAACTCGCCGCCAAGACCGGCTCGCACTCGTCCGACATCGACAAGATGATCATCTGGGGCAACCACAGCGCGACGCAGTACCCGGACATCTCGCACACCACCGTGGGCGGCAAGCCGGCGAAGTCGCTGGTCAACCAGGACTGGATCGAGAAGGACTTCATCCCGGTGGTGCAGCAGCGCGGCGCGGCGATCATCAAGGCGCGCGGATTGTCCTCGGCGGCGAGCGCGGCCTCGGCGGCGGTGGACCACGTGCGCGACTGGGCGCTGGGCAGCAACGGCAAGTGGGTATCGATGGCGGTGCCGAGCGACGGCAGCTACGGCATCAAGCCGGGCATCGTCTATGGCTATCCGTGCACCACGAAGAACGGCCAGTACGAGATCGTGCAGGGCCTGTCGGTCGATGCGTTCTCGCGTGCGCGCATGGACGCGACCGAGAAGGAGTTGCGCGAGGAGCGCGCCGCGATCGAGGATTTGCTGAAATAAGTGTCATCCCGAGGAGCGTAGCGACGAGGGATCGTGTTCAGCGTGGCGGCGCCGGGAACGCGATCCCTCGCTACGCTCGGGATGACACTCAGTCCGGCGGGTGGATCACGCCGACCCGACCGCTGGCCAGTTCCATGCCGCCAGTTTCCACTTCAAATCCGTAAAGCTGCCCTTCCGGATTCGCCAGCAGCCGCTTCGCGCGCACGACCAGCGGCGTCTCGATGCCGTCGATCCGCGCGACCGCGAGCTTCAGGTCGCGCAGCGTGACCAGCAGCCCGCGTCGCACCGGTGTCCCGGCGGCGCGGCCAAGCAGGCCGCCGTGGATCGCCATGGCCTGCGCGCCGTACTCGGCCAGGTGAATCGCGG